>JAGAEQ010000074.1 GCA_017613015.1 Bacteroidales bacterium
AGGGCTTCCGTGGCTGAGGTGTCCGCCGTGGTTCAAGTCCATGCCCATGAAGGTGTCACCGGCGTTCAGGCAGGCCAAAAACACCGCCATGTTGGCCTGGGCTCCGCTGTGCGGCTGCACATTGGCCCACGCGGCGCCGTAAAGCTGCTTGGCCCGTTCGATGGCGATGGTCTCGCTCTGGTCCACCACCTGGCAACCGCCGTAGAAGCACTTGCCGGGATAGCCTTCCGCATACTTGTTGGTCATGACAGAACCCATAGCTTCCATCACCTGGTCGCTCACGAAATTCTCAGAGGCAATCAATTCGATGCCCTTGGTCTGACGCTCTCTTTCTTTCTGAATGAGATCGAAAATCTGCTTATCTCTTTCCATGATTATGTCTTTATGTTGGTTTATTTCTTTTCAATGGCTTCCGCATCCTCTTTCTTACGCAGGAATTCATAGGAAATCGGCGTACTGATGAAGATGGAGGAATAAGTGCCTATCAGCACACCCAGCAACAGGGCGAACACGAATCCGCGAATCACTTCACCGCCGAGCAGGAAGATGGCAAGCAAGGTGACCAAGGTGGTTCCGGAAGTGTTGATGGTACGGCTCAAGGTGCTGTTGACAGCAGCGTTGATGTTATCGCCTATGCCACGCTTCGGATACAGCGTGCGGTATTCACGCACACGGTCAAATACCACCACGGTGTCGTTGATGGAGTAACCGATAACCGTCAGAATGGCCGCGATAAACGCCTGGTCAATCTCCATGGTGAAGGGCAGCAGGCCGTACAGCAGGGAGAAGCAGCCGAAAATGAACAGGGTGTCGTGCGCCAGACAGATGACACCGCCCAGACCAAACTGCCAGTTGCGGAAACGCAAGGCAATGTAGGCGAAAATGCACAGGAGGGCGATAATCACCGAAATGATGGCGCTCCGTGTGATATCGCGGGAAACGGTGGCACCCACTTTCTGGGAGCTGATCAGACCCACGTTCTGGTTCTGCACGCTGAAATCATCAAAGGTGACTTCCGAACGGAAGAAGCCTTTCAAGCCTTCATACAGCTTCACCTCGGAAAGCGAGTCATAATAGGAGCTTTCGTCTTTACCGTCAGTGAACATCCATTTTGAGGTGATTTTCATTTGGTTGTCGGAACCGAAGGTTTTCACTTCCGGTGTCACGCCATCGTACACTTTGGTCAGGCTGGCACGCAGGTCCTCCGCCTTCACCGGCTGGTCGAAGCGCACGGTGTAGGTACGGCCTCCCGTGAAGTCAATGCCGTAGTTCAAGCCTCTGACGCACAAGGAAACGATACCCAAGCCAATCACCACGGCGGAAATCACGTAGAAAACCTTCCGTTTGGCCAAGAAATCGAAATGGAAATTGGTCATGGCGTTCAGCGTCCACTTGTTACCGTAGGTCACCTCTTTGTTCCTGTTCAGCATCCAGTTGAAGATGAGACGGGACACGAAGATGGCGGTGAACAGGGACGACAGGATACCGATAATCAGCGTGGTGGCGAAACCTTGGATGGGGCCCGAACCGAACACGAAGAGGATGATACCCGTGATCAGGGTGGTGACGTTACCGTCAATGATGGCCGAGTAAGCGGCTTTGTAACCGTCGGCCAAGGCCAGACGCACGCCTTTTCCGGAACGGATTTCCTCACGTATCCTTTCAAATATAATGACGTTCGCGTCCACAGCCATACCCAAGGTCAGCACGATACCGGCGATACCCGGAAGGGTCAGCACCGCGCCTATGGAGGCCAAAGTGCCGAAAATGAACAGGATGTTGGTGACCAAGGCGATACCAGCCACCCAACCGGCGCGGCTGTAGTAGAACGCCATGTAAATCAACACCAAGCAGAAAGCGATGAGGAAGGAAACCAAACTGGAGTGGATGGATTCCTTACCCAGGGTCGGTCCGACGATTTCCTCGGAGACAATCACCGCAGGAGCAGGCAGCTTACCGGCTTTCAGCAGGTTGGCCAAGTCCTTGGCCTCTTCTAAGGAGAAGCCTCCGGTAATGGAAGAGCGTCCGTTGGGAATCACGTCGTTCACACGCGGATAGGAGTACACCAGATCGTCCAGCACAATGGCGATGCAGTTGCCCCGGTTCTCTTCGGTGATTTTCTTCCACCTCTTGGCGCCTTCCGCGTTCATGGTCATGGAAATTTCGTTACCGGCACGTTCGTTGAAGTCCTGACGGGCGTCCACCACCACTTTTCCGTCTAACACGGAGCCTTGCTCACCAACGGCTTTCAAGGCAATCAGATAGTGCACCGGGGTCTTGTCCTTGCCCAGTTTCGCCTGCCAGCACAATTTCAAGTCCTGAGGGAACATGCTCTTGACAGCCTCCATACGGAGCATGGCATTGATGGCGGCGGTGTCGGCCTCGTGGCAATAACCCACTAACGGACCGTATTTCCCGTCCTCGTCCGGGCGGCGCTGGGGATCCATCACTAACTTGGACAGCAGGGGGTATTTGGCCTGAATTTCTTCCGGCGTCATTTGGTTCTCATCGGATTCGTAGGTGTCAGCCGCAGTGGTGTCCTCATTCTCATAGAAACTGTCCTGCGCATCGGCCTCTTTCTCCGCCACAGCGGTGTCGGCCTCGTCCTTTTCGGGTTT
Source organism: Bacteroidales bacterium (assembly GCA_017613015.1). Classification (GTDB taxonomy): domain Bacteria; phylum Bacteroidota; class Bacteroidia; order Bacteroidales; family WCHB1-69; genus UBA1195. Next base: position 2,619 of record JAGAEQ010000074.1, read on the forward strand.
CACACCCTTGTTGATTTCAGCGATACGGTCGTTCGCCTGAACGAACAGATCGGCGATTTCACCATATTCGTAGGTTTTCCAGAATTCCAGATTGGCGGAACCCTGTAACAGCTTACGCACACGTTCCGGCTCCTTCACGCCCGGCAGCTCCACCATGATACGGCCGGACTGCGGCAGGCGCTGGATGTTGGGCTGGGCGACACCGAAACGGTCGATACGGGCACGCAGCACCATAAAGGCGTTGTTCAACGCGGCTTCGGTCTCCTCACGGAGCGCGTCAATCACGTCCGCATTGGTCGGATTGGGCTTGTTCAGCTGCAATTTGCGGAAAATCGTGGACAGCTTGGCGTTGGCCGGAGCGACCTCCTTGAAGGACTGGTCAAACAAGGTGATGAAATCGCCCTGGGAACGGTGCTGTTTTTCCTTGGCCAGCTTCATGGTCTTGACAAACAGGGAGTCTTTGGCCCCGTTGCCAGCCAGCGAAGTGACGATGTTGGGGACGGAGACCTCCAAGGTGACGTTCATGCCACCCTTCAGGTCCAGACCCAGATTCAGTTCCAATTCCTTGCACTCCCGATAGCTCCACTTGGCAATCAGCAGATTGTAGGCTGTGGAATCGGACTTGCGCTGCAAATAGTTGTTTTCACGGGCTTTTGCGGAAGAATCCAAGAGGTAGGCTTCCATGAACGCATTTCCGTTCGCCCTGGCAATCAGGGTGTCCCGGGTAGGATCGTTCTGTCCGTACTCTTTCGCCTTGTTCTCCACCCTGCGCGTGCAATACGTAAACGATAAGGAATACACACAAACCAACGCAAACGTTATTGCAAAAAATAAAATAAACCCTTTGTTTCGCATTTTTTAATTATTTGATAATTAGTTTTTTACTTTATACTAAAACGTGGTTTCCAAAGTTTGCAAATATAGCACAAATCCACATACCTTTTTCAGCCCCTCATGTTTTTTTTATCGGGAACGGGGCTTTGCCGCTTGAGCCACTGGGAAAGCAGCGCATCCACACTGCGCTTCGTATGGGCGTATGAACGCACCCGCCTGTCCGTGTAGATAAAAAGCAGGTCGCTCCGCAAAGCCTTCCCCTCGGGCACGAAGGACGGGTACGGCTTGCCCTGACGGTAGGCCTCCCGTATCCGGCGCTTCATCAGGTTACGATCCACCGCATGCCGCAGCATACGCTTGGGGACTACCACCCCGACCATGGTACGGGAGACGGATGCCGCCTCGTCGCGGTAAAGCAGTTTCATGGAAGCAGCATACAAGGCGGTGCCTTCTTCAAACAGAAGCTGGAACCGGTTTTTTCCGCACAAATGCTCCGACTTGGGGAAGCCATAGCGACTCATCGCCTTCTGCCGTTTGTTTTTTGCAGCAGGCTGTCTATGGCGCTGAAAATGGAGGCATGCTCCGGCGTGGGCGCGCAGACATCCGCACGAAGCCCTTCCTGCTGCACCTTCTCCACCACTTGCGTGCCCAACGCGCCGATAAGGATGTCGCCCTGGTCGAAATCGGGATAAGTCTGCCGGAAAGCATCCACACCGTGCGGACTGAAGAACACCAGCATGTCGTACACGCCCTGGTCCAGGCCCAACTGGCGGATGTCCGCATAAACAATATGGTAGATTTCTATTTTCTTATAAACAATCCGGCGGCTGTCCATCACGTCGCTGAAAGCGTTGGCAATGGACTCCATGCCGCAGGGGAAGAGGTACTTCTCGTCGTTCTCCTCCAACAGGCGAAGCAAATCCTCCTGGTCACCCTTGCCGTAAAACACCTTGCGTTTACGGAAGACAATGTATTTCTGCAAATAGAAGGCCACCGCCTCGTTGATGCAGTAGAAATGCCATTCGGCGGGAATGGACACCTTCATTTTCTGCATCAGGGAGAAGAAATAGTCCACCACTGTCTTGCTCGTCAGAATAATCGCCGTGTAACCCCGCACATTGACCCTTTTTTTCCGGAATTGCTCCACTGTGATTTCCTCCGACTGGAAAAACTTAAAGAAATTCACCTTGACGTTGTACTTCTTCGTGAGCTCCGCATAGGGGCTCTTGTCAAAATTCTGCGGAGGATTCTGCGAAAACAGAATGTTCTTGATTCTCATTAATAATCCCTAAATACTTATTATTGAATATTTTAGGAAATATACTATCAGCAGTGTTATCGGTACGATTTCCAAAGTGCAAAAGTACAAAAAAATGCCGTACCCTTTCATCTTTTTGGAAAATATAATAAATGCATTGATTAACATGTATATACAAATCGTCCCGGCGGCCACCGCCAACACCATGGGGAGGCGGAAAATCGGATAAAGCTCGTACACGAAGGCCAAAGGGACCAACAGCAGCAGCAAATTGTAACACACTTGCAGTTTCTTCCGGAAAAAAACGGCGTCCTGGGCCTGCACATCCAGCAAGAGCGCGGACAGACGGCGGAGCAAGGGCTTGCCGCAAAGGTAGAGCAGACAGGCCAAAGCGGCCAAGGCGGTATCGCCCGCATTCCCCGTGACACGCAAAGCGGAAGCCACGCACAGGCTGAACCCTATGCACAAGGTGAAAAACTGGAAAGGAAGCTCCCAGGACAAATTGGAGGCGTGGCGGCTCGCAAAAAACAGCGGAAGCACTCCCTCGTGCCGGTTACCGGCAAAGGTCTCCATCACTGTGTGCAGACGGAAACGGCGCATGGCAACCAACAGCAGGTAGGCCAGCAATAGCAGGAAAAACAAAGACGGATGCGCGGCATCCCGCGGCAAAGGCTCCCTCGCCGAAACCGGCGGCAGCAGGTGGGTCTGCGTCAGCCTTGCCCCTCCGGAAAGGGAGGTCTGCAAAAAAAGATTGCTGTCAAGGGCGGAGCGCAGCGACTCCTCAAAGGCGGGTTCGTAGGCCGGCGCCTCCAACACAGGAAAGTGCGCGACGCAAAGGGCGGCTTCGGAAGAATCGGACAGGACACCCAAGGTGTCTGTCGGCAGGAGCGATTGGGTGACAGGAACATCCATAGGTTATTGCCCGCTTTTCCGGGCGTTGATTTCATCCCGCAGGGTCGAAGCCAGTTCGAAGTTCTCGGTCTCCACGGCTTCTTCCAGCATGCGTTCCAGGGTCTCCAGGGATTTTTCCCCTCCTTCGGCATCCTCCGGCTGCAGGCCGTCCTCCGCCCCCTTGTCCTCCATGGCGCTCAGGAAACGGAAAGGCACGCCCACCTTTTCTAACACTTCAGAATCCACAAAAACAGGGCATTGCCTTTTCAAGGCGAGAATAACGGCATCGGAGGCGCGGGATTCTATCACCTCCGTGCGCTCCTCCGACGCCACTTGCATTTGCGTGTAGAAAATGCCTTCGTGTACCTTGTAAATATATACCTCTTTCAGCTGTATCCGGAAATTCTCCATCAGAGAGACCATCAAGTCATGGGGTTGGGGGCGACGGACCGCATGCGCGTCCAGTTCCTGCAACAGGCAGTCCGCCTCGGCCCTCGCGATGATGATGGGGAAAGCGGTTTTTCCGTCACCGGTCTCCATCACCATCATCCGCGCCGTCGCATTGTTCCATTCGGCAATGTACTTGATGTGGACCTCCACTTTACGCATAGTCCCGAGTCTCCTGAGGTTACGGCCTCGCCTACTTGATGACGGTCACATGCCCCACGAACTCGTGCAGCTGACCCATGAAGTCTCTCACAATTATTTTATAGGAATACACGCTGTTTGTGGTCACCGGTTTCCCGGAGATGTTGCCGTCCCAACGGTCCTCTGTGCTCTCCGTGTGGTAGACCTGCTGTCCCCAGCGGTCGTACAGCGTCATGCTGTAGCCTTCTTCCTTGTATTCCTGCATGATCGGGCCCCAGTCGTCGTTCAGCCCGTCCCCGTTCGGCGTGAACGAATTCGGGATGTACACCACCAGCTCGTCAGACACGTGGATGCGCTTCGTCACGGTGTCCCAGCAACGGTTCTCGTCCTCCACGTACATTTTCACGTAGTAGTCGCCCGGCGCCACATAGCTGTAGTAGACCAGACGGCCGCTTTCCGTGTTGTTGTCGCCCATGTCCCAATCCCACTGGCTAAGCACGCCGCCGCCGGGCTGGGTGTTGTCCGAGAGCGCGAAGGTGTTGTTCGTCGCCACGTTATAGGTCTTTGTCACGAAATCCGCACGCGGTCCGAACACAAAAGGCACGTCAATGTCCTTGCTCACCGTGCAGGTGCCGTCAAACACCGTCACCGTGTAGCGGCCGCTCGGCAGGTTGTACAGTTCCGGAGAGTTCGTGTCCACCGAAGCGGGCAGCCAGGAATACTCGAAATAGTCCGTGTCGCCCTGCACCGACACCCGGATGTGCCCGTCAGCGCGGTTGCAGTATTCCGGATCCGTCACATCCACGGTAATCACCTGCGTCGCGTGGTTGGTGATGGTCAGGGTCGTGTCGTGGGAGCAGCCCAGGTTGTCCGTCACCCGCACCGAGTAGGTGCCCGCCGGTATGTTCGCCAAGGTGCCGCCCGTCGTGCCCGTGGCATCGGGGCTCCAGCTGTAGACTAAAGGTTCCACTCCGTTCACCGTCTCCACGGCAAGCAGACCGTTGCTCGCGTCGCAACGCTCGTTCACCATGGTGTCCACCACGATGGTCGGGTTCGGAATCGCCTTCACCTCATACGAAGCGCTCATGGTGCAGCCTTCCGCATCCGTCACCACCACCTGGTAGGTTCCGTCGCGCAATTGCGAAATGTCCTGCGTCGTGTCGGCCTCCGGGTTGTCCCACAAGTAGGTGTAAGGCGTGGAACCGCCCTTCACCGAAATGTCTATGGAGCCGTTGGGCTTGTTGCAGCGCATGTTCTCCAGATTGTTCAGGCTCACCGTCATCGAATCCGGCTGCACAATCTCCACCGTGTCGTAGTTCACGCAGTCGATACCGTCCACCGTATACAGGAAGTAACGGCCCACCGGCAGGTTGCGCATCAGCTTGTTCGCCTCGCTGAGCGTCAGGTTCGCCGAATCTATCACCGGTCCCTTCCAGTAGTACAGGTAGGGATCCGTGCCACCGAGGGTCTTACGTATGGTAATCGAACCCTTTTTGTCGCCGTAGCACGGTTCGTCCACCACGGAGAATTGCGTCGTGAACGCCTTATGCTCCGTGTTCGCCGTGTCAAAGCCGAAACACTGGTGCTCGTCCGTCACCTTGACCGCATACGTGCCGCCCCTGTCGATGATGATGGTGTCGTCCATGTAGCGGACAATGCGGCCGCTATCCAGGGAATACCAGTCGTATTTGACACCTCCCGTGGCCCATGCCTGGGTTTCCGTATATTTGCACATAAAATCCGGACAGTAAATCTTCGCCACCGGATCGGGGAAGTTGTACACCCTGCGCGAATGCGTGTCCGCACAGCCGTTACGTGTGTTCACGGTCAGCATGATGGTATACATGCCCGTATCCCGGAAAGTGTATTCCACAATGGAGTCGTTGCTCGAAAATTCCGTGCCGTAGCCTTCCTTGCCTATCTCCCATGTCCAGCTCGACACCGTGGAGCCGCTCGCGTAAGCCATCTGCACCACCCGGATCTTGTGTGCGCAGGTGTCCACCCAAAGGTTGAACTCCGGCGCAATCATCGTCTTTTGTATCAAAGCGGAAAGCGTTGATGTACAGCCGATGGCGGAAGTCAGCTCACAGGTGTAGATCATGCCGTCTGGGGGATCCTGGGCGTTGTAACGCTGCTGGTGACCCACCACGTTGCCCCGGTTGTCACGCCAGGTGTAGGAGGTAAAGCCCACCGGCGCCGTCAGACGGGCGACCGTCGAACCCTCGCAGAACTGCACGTCAATGGTCATGGGCTGGCACTCACCCACCATGTAGGAGTAGCCGTAGTGTCCGCCCGCACCGCAGTCAGCGGAGGCAAACACCACCTGCACCTTCTGACCGACCAAGGACAGAAGGCTGACACCCACTGTTGTCCAGTCACGCCAACGCACATCGGAACCGCAGTTCTGGAAGCCGGAGATACCGCCCGCCGCGTACACCGCGTAAGTGTTGCAGGGGACGTTCAGCAGCTTGCCTGTCGTGTCCTGGATACGCATTTCGAAACGGGGCTGAATAGCCGCGTTATGGTTAGGATCCTGGAACACCACCGCAAAGTGCAGCAGCAGCAGCGCGTTGTTGGTGTCTATCGTCATGGTGTACTTGATGCATTCCGCCTGGTAATTCACACCCGAATTGCCGATACGGGCCGACTGGTTGAAGCCCTCGGGGACCAACGCAAGCTTATCGTTCGGTTTGCCGTCGCAGGTCAGGGGATCCGTGCCGTTCAGGTCCGTCATAATGGTGTGACGTTCCGCCACGGGAGCCATTCCCGTCCATGTCAAGGCGGAATAAGCGGTGTTTTGTATTCCGGAAGAACTGGAAATCTGACAAATCCAGTTTTGGAAATTCTGGAAGCTGAAATCCAGGTTGGGGCAGTGTGAGGACTGCGCCGACGCGCCGGAAACGCTAAAAGCCAGTGCGCAAAGCACTGCCCAGCGTATCCTGTTCCTTGCGTGTTTTTTCATGTGTCTTTGTTTTGTTAGTTGTTGTCGTTTATATTTATAGAGGGAAAATTCTCCCCTTTTGTTGCACGTCTGTGTTTATTTATTTTTAATCTAATTGAAAATCAATATGTCTGTATATTTTAAAATTTTTACATTGTCATAATAGAACCGCAGAATCTCCTGGCAGTCGTACCCGAGCCGCACCATTTGTATGGCGCCCTCCTGGCTCAGCCCCACGCCATGCCCGTAGCCCTTGCCGCTCAAGCAGACACTGTCTTTTCCGGCTGTCGGACGCACCGAGAAATAGGTGGAGCGAAGATGGAAATGCGTGCGCAGGTTCTTGGTGGGAATGGTGTCCCTGTCCACCACCCAATACGCCATCCGCTGGGGCTGGGAAAGGTTCTGTATCTGCTGCTGCTTCTCCGGCGAGCGGTAGGACGCGCCGTAATTGGACACAAAATACGCCGTCCACTGGTCCGCCGGGATTTTTTTCTCCCAAGTGTAGTTGCGGGCGCTCATGCTGAACGAATCCACCTTGGCCTGCAAATACGGCACCGAACGCTGCCAAATGTCCTTCGCGTCCACCGTCATGCCGCCGCTGTTGGAATGGTAGGCGGGCGTTATCAGACGGTTCAGGCTGTCCACAATCACGTCCCCATAGGTTTCGAAAGTGCCGCGCAGAATGTCCGCCTCTGTGCATTTGCCTTTGTAGGACTGACAATGCACGGCGTCGCACATGTTGTAGCCCTCCTTCAAATGGCGGTTGAGGTTGGCCAGGCAATAGGTGCGTGCCGCAATTGCCTGTATCTTAAAGAACTCCACATCGTTGGAACTACCGAAAACCTCGGACTGCACCACACCGGCCACGTATTTTTCCAAATCCACACGGTTGATTAACAGCATGCCGTGCTGCACGCTGGCGGAAAGCCTTTCCTCGTAGGTGCGCTTTTTCCCCGCCTGGGGGGACTGCAAGGAGAACACATTGCTGTAGCGGGTGCCGATAAAATCCACCTGGGCGTAGGCACCTAACAGCTCTATGCCCTTCTCAACCCGTATCTGCCCGTCGTACACGCTGATAGTGACCGATTCCCCCGCTTTCAAATCCTCCTCGAAAATGCGGGCGTTGTCACACAGAAGCATGTACTGTCCCGCCATTACGTGGAAAGCCACCGACTTGACATTAAACTCCGACAGCACCCTCACCTTGATGTTGATGGCCTGCGCCGCCCCCATCGTCACTAACAGGAGCGCCAGAAACAGCATGCGTTTTCCGAAAGCTTTCCGGCCCGAAGGGCAGGCTTTTTCCGCCTTCTTGTCTTCCGCTTTTTTCTCCAGTGCCGTCCGCATGGACGCGGCAATGGCTTCGGAGGCTTTTCCGTCGCCTAAACGGCGGCGCACCTCCCGGTAATCCGCCTGCATGCGGGAAAGCGGCTCCCCCTCCTGCAAAAGCGGTTGCAGCTCCCTGTCGATGGCGTCCGCGTTCATTTCCCGTTGAATCAGCTCCGTCACCACTTTTTTCCCGGCAATCAGATTGACTAACGAAATGTAGGATATGCCTTTAACCAAATGCTTGGCTATCTGGTAGGAAAGGCCGTTCGCTCTGTAGCAGACGACCTGTGGCACACCGAACAGGGCGGTCTCTAAGGTGGCGGTCCCGGAAGTGACCAAAGCGGCCGCGCTTTGCGAAAGCAAATCATAGGTGCGTCCGTACACCACTCTCACGTTTTCAGAAAGATACGGAAGGTACAAGGCTTCGTGGTGCTTCACCCCGGCAATGACAAAGCGGTATTCGGGATGCCTTTCCGCCACTTCGGCCATAACCGGCAGCATGCGGCGGATTTCCTGCGTCCGGCTGCCCGGAAGAAGTGCAATAATGCGTTGTCCGTCACAGAGTTCCATTTCCCGAAAATGAGCATCGGGAGTGTAGCGGGAAAGCTCGTCTAACAACGGATGCCCCAAATAATGCGCCCGCATGCCGTGACGCGCGTAAAAATCCTCTTCAAAAGGCAGAATCACATACATTTCATCCACGTACTTGCGAATCTGGCGCAAACGGGACTTCTTCCACGCCCACACCTGGGGCGAAATATAGTAAAACACTGGTATCCCCTTACGGTACAGGCGTTTGGCCACCCTGAGGTTAAAACCGGGGTAGTCCACCAGAATCACCGCATCCGGACGGTAGGCGACAATGTCCCTGATACAGAAATCCAAGAGGGAGAAAATGACCCCCAAATGGGTGACCACTTCCACAAAACCCATGAAAGACAAATCTTTGTAATGTTTCACCACTTCGGCACCGGCGGCTTGCAAGCGTTCGCCTCCCCAGGCACGGAAACAGGCTTCCGCATCCTGGCGGCGCAAAGCCTTCGCCAGGTTAGAGGCATGCAAATCCCCCGACGCTTCCCCCGAAATGATGTAGTATTTCATATTCTCCTTGAAAGTATGGGTGCGTACGTGTTTTTCCAATCCGTGAAATCCCCTTCCTGGATATGCTTCCGCGCTTCGCGCACCAAGGAAAGGTAAAAATGCAGGTTGTGCAGGCTGCCCACCATGCTGGCCAGCATCTCCCCGTTCATGAACAGATGCCGCAGGTAGGCTTTGGTGTACACCCTGTCCGCGAACAAATCGCTCTCCTCGTCCAAGGGGGAGAAATCGAACTTCCACTTCTCGTTGCGCAGGTTGATGATGCCCTCCTTGGTGAACAGCGTGGCATTACGTCCGTTGCGGGTCGGCATGACGCAATCGAACATGTCCACACCCAAGGCAATGCATTCCAGAATGTTGGCCGGGGTGCCCACGCCCATCAGGTAACGGGGTTTCTGCCAGGGAAGGATGTCGCAGCAGATTTTGGTCATGGCGTACATCTCTTCGGTGGGTTCGCCCACAGAAACGCCGCCTATGGCATTGCCGTCACAATCCATGGAAGCGATGAATTCGGCGGAGCGCACGCGCAAATCCTTGAACACGCTGCCCTGAATGATGGGGAAAAAGGACTGGTAGCGCCCGTAGTGCGGGGAGGTCTGCTTCCACTGCGCCACGCCGCGCTCCAACCAGCGGTGCGTCCGTTCCATGGACTTTTCCGCATACTCGTGCGTGGTGGGATAGGGCGTGCATTCGTCCAAGGCCATCATGATGTCCGAACCGATAATCCGCTGCACATCCACCACCGATTCCGGGGTGAACTTGTGCACGGAACCGTCGATGTGGGAGGAAAAAGTGACCCCGCTCTCCGTGATTTTGCGCCGGTGGCTCAGGGAAAACACCTGAAATCCGCCGCTGTCGGTCAAAATGGGCTTGTCCCATGCGTTGAAACGGTGCAGCCCGCCGGCGGCCTCCAGCACTTCCATGCCGGGACGCAGGTAAAGGTGGTAGGTGTTGCCCAAAATAATCTGGGCGCGAATCTCCTCCTCCAAGTCCTTCAAATGCACTCCCTTGACCGCGCCCACCGTGCCCACCGGCATGAAAATCGGTGTCTCAATGACACCGGAGTCGGTGACAAGACAGCCGCTTCTCGCCTTGGAGACGGCATCTGTCGCTTCTATGGTAAACTGCATGCGTCTTTCACTTCTGAATAATTTGCAAAATTACAAAAAATCGCAACACGGGCGGCCTCCTCCCCTACAAATCCTGTTCTTTTCACTTGTTCAAACCTTACGCAAGACTTTGCAGGAAAGGGCAAAGCGTTTTCTGAAATATTTTTTTGCCCACCTGCATACTATTCCCGCACACGCTCCGTTATTTTTGGAAATTCGCGCAACGCATGGAAAGGTCAGCAGAATCGGCAAAACGCATACAACGGGACTACCAATTGGTGGACGAGGCGTTGCATGACGGGAACCAGAAAGCCTACACCGCTTTGATGGAGCACCACAAGGAATCGCTTTACTATATGATTTTCAAGATGGTGAACAATCCTTACGAGGCGGAGGACCTGACTATTGAAGCTTTCGGCAAGGCTTTCCGCAACCTCTCCGACTTCCGCAAGGACTATGCGTTCAGCACCTGGCTTTTCTCCATCGCGGCCAACAACTGCATCGACTACCTGCGCCGCAAACGTCTCCGCTACGTGCTGATGGACGAAACCTACGAAAGCGAGGACGGCACTTTCCACCCCTACGCCAGCATTCCGGACGGCATGCTCTCTCCGGAGGAGAAACTGTGCAAAAAAGAGGGGGAGCTGCTGCTGCGCCAATACGTCGGCATGCTGAAACCGGATTACCGGGAGCTGATTGAAATGCGCTATTTTCAGGAACTTTCCTACGAAGAAATGGCCGAACGCACCGGCATCCCCTTGGGAACGGTCAAAAGCCGGCTGTTCAAGGCCAAGGACAAATTACAGGAACTCATTCAAAAGCAACAACGTACAGAAAAAGTTATTCCCTGATGAAAAAAAACTTGTTTTTATTGGTGTTAGGCGGAAGCATCGTTTTGGCTTCCTGCGTCAGCAAACAGAAGTACATGGAAAGCCAGGATGCGCTCACCCAGTGCACGAAAGAGCGCAAAGCGCTTCAATCCAAATCCTTGAATCTTGAAAACGCCAACCGGGAGCTACAGGCGGACAACGAGCGGATGAACAAGAAAATCACCCGCTTGGAGCAGGACACCATCGCGGGAAACCGCAAATACATGGAGCTGAACCGCGACTACCAGACCCTCCAAAAGAGCTTCAACGATTTGACGGAGTCCTATAAAAAATTGGACGCCACCAACAAGAAAGAGTCGGCTGTCATCCTGAAAAACATTCAGGACCTGCAACTTAGCTTGGAGAACAAGGAAAAGCAGCTCGCCCAGAAAGAGGCCAGCTTCCGCGACCTGTCGGATTCCCTGCAAATGCTTTCGGACTCGCTGATTCAGAAAAGCATCGACTTGGAGCGGCAGCAGAAACGCCTGTCCGAGCTGCAATCCATTTTGGACAAGAAGGACGAGGACGTGAAAAACTTGAAAAACAAAATCAAACAGGCACTTCAAGGCTTTGACGGCAGCGGCCTGACCGTGTTCGAGAAAAACGGCAAGGTGTACGTCTCCATGGAAGAGAAGCTGCTGTTCGCCTCCGGAAGTTTCCAGATTGACAAACGGGGCGAAGAGGCCCTGCGGAAATTAGCGACGGTACTGGCCGCCGACCCTGACATCAACATCAGCATTGAGGGACATACCGACAACGTCCCCTACCGGGGCGGCGCCAACGCGCAAATCAAGGACAACTGGGATTTGAGCGTCATGCGGGCGACCACCGTGGTGAAAACCCTGCTGAAATCCGGCAACATCGACCCGCAACGGCTGACCGCCTGCGGCAAAGGCGAATACGTGCCGTTGGACAAGGCCGACACCAAGGAGGCCCGGGCGAAAAACCGTCGGACAGAAATCATCCTGACCCCGAAACTGGACGCCTTGTTTGAAATTTTAGAATAAACGGAAAAAGGAGGCTGCGGCCTCCTTTTCTTTTCCTCGCCCATGGAAGCAACCGACAAACGCTGGAACGACTGCATTGAGGACTTCCTCCTCTACCTCCGCATTGACCGCTCGCTGTCCAAGCAGAGCTTAGACGCCTACCGCCGCGACGTGCGCAAGCTGGCCAGCTACGCCTCCCGGCTGACACCGCCAGTTCCGCCGGAGCAAATGGACTTGGAGACCCTGCGGCATTTTCTGAAAGAGATTTCCGGACTGGCCGCCGCCTCCCAGGCCCGCACGGTTTCCGGACTACGGGCGTTTTACCATTACCTGCTGCTGGAAGACCGTGTCGAAAAGAACCCCGTGGACCAGCTGAGCCTGCCCAAACTTTCCCGCAAACTGCCGCAGGTGCCGAGTTTTCAGGAGATAGAGGCCATAGAACAGAGCTTCGACCTCAGCGTGCCGGAGAATTTCCGGAACAAAACCATGATTGAAATGATGTACTCCTGCGGGTTGCGGGTGTCGGAAGTGGTGAACCTGCGCCTGAGCGACCTGCACCTGAAAGAGGGCTTTATCCGCGTGGTCGGGAAGGGGGACAAACAGCGCATCATCCCTATCGGAAGCTACGCCTCCAAGCTGCTGCGCCTGCACATTCGGGGAAGACGCGCCCGGCAGAAGGCCAAAAAAGGACAGGAGGACTTCGTTTTCCTGAACCGCAACGGACACGCCCTGACCCGGGAAATGGTGTTTCAGGTGGTGAAAAAAGCCGTTGAGGACGCGGGCATTCGCAAAAACATCAGCCCCCACTCCTTCCGTCACGCTTTCGCCACCCATTTGGTGGAAGGGGGCGCCGACCTGCGCTCCGTACAAGAGATGCTGGGACACAAAAACATCACCACTACGGAAATTTACACCCATCTTGACCGGCATTTTCTGGAGGAAACCATACGGAATTTCCACCCGAGATACAAAAAACACACTGATTCTTAATCTTCTGAGAAGATATAAAAAAAATCCGGAAAACAGCTTGCCGTATTTGAAAAATGGCTACTTTTGCAACCTCAACTTTGAGTGAGGTTTCAGTAGCTCAGCAGGTAGAGCACATCCCTTTTAAGGATGGGGTCCTGGGTTCGAATCCCAGCTGGAACACAAGGGTTAGTGGGCCCCTTAGACTTTCAGAGCTTTCTACAGCTTCCGTCTGGGGGGCTTTTTTTTATGCCGCAAAATCCTTCACACAAAAAAAAGAGCCCCGTTTGCACGGGGCTCTTCCCATAAAATCGTTTTCGTATCCGCTTACCGGACGACGTTCATCTTCCGGACCACACGCTGTCCCTGGTATTCCACACTGTAGTAGTAGATACCAGAAGCGTAGTCGGACACATTGAGTTCAATGTAACGCTCGCCGGTCTCGCCGTTCAACTGCTCACGATGCAGCAGCTGTCCGTTGGCGCTCATAACGCTGAACACCATCACATCCTCCTGCGGAATGCTGTACGGGATGCGGGTGACGCTGGAAGCCGGGTTAGGAATGTTCTGTCCCAGGCTCCAGTTGGCGTCGGCGGCATAACGGATGCCCGTGCTGTCGCGGAAGCAGTCGAAGGTGGCGCTGATGGTGTCGTTGTGCTGGATGCTGTCGCCGTTGTAAGCCGTCACATAAGCTTTCAGGCTGTATTGTCCAGTGTAGTCCGGCACCTTGTAGGTCATGGCGAAAGTGTAGTCCTTGGTCTCGTTGGTGCCCAGCACGCTGAGGTTCTCAGTAATGCTCTCGACCACGGTCTTGGACGCATCCTGCACATCCACGTGAATCACGATGTTGGAGGCATCCGCGTTACCGATGTTGGCAATCCGGACGGTCGGGCTGAGTTTCATCTTGCCGGTGGCCGGAGAAGTCGTGGTGACCGCAAGGACTTGGATGTCGATGGTGTCAGGAACATCCACCATACCAATGGCGTTCAGCATGTTGTTGCTGGTGTCCGCATCGCAATCCATGTCCACCGTAACCTCCAGGAAGTAGAAGGGCTGGTCTTTGGAGGCCTCAGGAACCACATACGGCTTGGTGAAGGCGTGGGTCATAGAGTCGCCCTGTCCCAGAGCCTGGCGCACGGTGTCCACCACGACGATTTCGTCGTTCAGCTTCAAGCCGATGCGGAAGGAATTGACCGTCATGTTACTGAGGTTTTGCACCACCGCGCTCAACCGTATCTGGTCACCCGGGGTGTCCAAACGCTGGTCATCCGTTCCGATGAGGCGGTTCAAGGACACATCCTGATGCACATAATAGGTGGAGTCACACACAGTGTCGTTGGCGGTGTTGTCGTCCTGAGACTGCATCCTCATGGCGATGTAATAATTGCCGTTGGCACGCATGTCGATGTTGCCGAAAGTAATCGTATCCGTTTCGTAGCCGCCCATCACTTTGGTAAACACATAGCTGAGCTGCTGCGTGGTGGCGCCCGTCACTTCAGCGACAATGGTGTCTTTCGTCAGCGGCGTGGTCTGCATGGTAAGGTTGCTGATAACCGCCTTCAAAGGAACCTGATCGTTTTCGCAAGCGGAGAAGGCACTGTAATCAATCGGAAGCATCCGGATGGACACATCCTGATCGGCCATGATGCGGACACGGTCCAAAGCCTGGTCGGAACCGCCGTAGCTGATCGCCTGAAAGACGATGCTCAAGCAAGGCTCGTTGACGAAACGGCTCAAATCAATGTCATACTGTTTCCAACCCGTGAAGGTGTCTGCAACCATCACACGGCCAACCTCCGTGTAAGAGGCGCCGGCATTGGTGGTCACCAGCACGTGCATCAGGTCACGCTTGGTATTGTCGGAAGAATGGGCATACCAGAAGCTCAACTTCGGATTCAGGCAACCCTGAATGTTCACCGCGTTGAACACCGCTTCGGAAGCGGCACCCACTTGACCGGCACCGGCAAACACCAGACTTCCGGTACCGAAGACCGAAGCGGGAGTGACCGAAGTGGCCGGTTCCACGCTCCAGGACACGTTTCCGGAACGAATCACATTCACAAACTCCTTCGGCGTAGTGCTGAAATCCACATCGTAAGGAAGTTCCACACGATTGGCCTTGTAGCTCAACATCAGCCTGTCGTCAAACGCCAGCACGTCGGAGGTGTCGGTCAGTTGGAGCTGCAAGTTGTAGGTTCCGTTGGCAATGGTCGGGATCGTGGTCAGGTACAAGGTGTCCACCTGGGTCGGACGAAGCGAACCGCTAGTGATGGTCGTGTCGAAGTGGAAGGAAATGGCACCGCGCACATCTAAGTCGATGCGCAAGGCGGAAGTGTCGAAACTCGCGGTCTTACGACCCATGTTCCGAATGACGATTTCCACCGGCGTGCTGTCGGTGTAGCACACCACATCCGCAATGGCCACCGGTTTCAGGAAGGCCACCGCCTGCAAGTTCACACCGTCCCACATCTCAGCGCCGTAGCAACCCATGGCAGAGGAATTCGACCTCGGATTGCCGTTCAAATCGGTGGGAACTTCAGGAATGCTCGGGCAGGCGAACGCAGTGTAGTCGTTCAATTCCAAACTGTTGGCCACACGTATGAAGGAAGGCTTCGCAGAAATGGAATTGCTGTCCTGCGTGGTCACCGCCTGGAAATCCGGAATGGAAGTCTTGGTCACCGAACCCAAACGCACATAACCCACATTGGCAGAGGTTTCGGAATACAGGTTGTTGTATTCGCGCAAGCCATAGGCCAAGGTATAGTAATTGGTGGTGGTGTTGCTTCCATACAAATAGATAGGATAACTGGTGGTTCCGCTGGAAATGACCATGTTGCGGGTGAAGTTCGTCTGATACGTGGTGTTCGTTCCCGCATACCAGTACACGCCATAGGAAGTGCTGTTATCCGTCTGCGAATAAATGCTGTTGTAATGGATATCCATACGACTGTAAGAGTTTTGCAGGTACATGCCGTACTTTGTGTTCGTTCCGAAAAGACGAATCTCGTTGTTGGCAATCAGCGCACGCCCATTGGAATAACTTGGGTTATTCTGGTAGTAGGACATATACATGCCGTAACCCGTGCTCTTGTTGTTCACATAAATACGGTTGCACATCACCTTATCGTAATTGGAATAGTAATAGGAATACACTCCGTAATACATGCTCGTTCCCTCGCGGCTGCGAATGGTGTTGTGGCAAAGCGAACGGATGGAGGAATTGTAATAATTGTACATACCATAGTAGTAAGCCTCCGTCATCACATTGCTGTCGATATACATGGACGCCGATGTCATGTAAGAAGTGTTTCCGCACATGTAATACAGGTACATGTTGTGGTATCCTCCGGTAATGTTGTTGGCGACGATACGGACATCGACCGGATAGGTGGTGGAGCCGCTAGTACCATCGTAACGGAAAGCGCTATAAGTGCTGGAGGTCGCTGTCTTGTTGGCGTAGATGTTGCACTCGCGGATAATCACATCGGAACAGCCGGCGGCCATGCGGATACCCATCAGACCGTTGGTGGTGTTACCGAAGGTCAGGTTGTGGAAACGCACATGGGACACGCCGTAAAGCACCGCGCCCGCCGCTTTGGAACCGCCGTCAAGAACAACCGTTCCCCTTTCGGGAAGGAAGGTGACCGTACGGGAAGCGCTCGCGCCGGGGATTTCGCCAAGCAGGTTCAAGGTGCCGTAGGTTCCCTGACGGAAACGTATCACGACAGGCCCTGAAATTCCGCAGGTATACAAAGCGGCGGTCAGTTCATCCAGATCTGCGAAGTCCGGATTGCTTCCGCCCACCGTATAGGTACCGGCGGCCAACACACTGCTACAGGCATACTCTTCATACGAAATGGTGTCGTTGAAATGATCGCTGTCGGTGCCGCCGTTCGGCTGGCTCACCCAGGCTTTCAGGCGGTTAATCTTGTCAATGAGCGGCGTGATGTTGCCCAAAGACACTTTCTCGCTTTCACCCAAGGCTAACTTGCCCGTCCAATTGACCGGGGTCTGTGCCACACCATTGAATTCCCAGTTGATGACAGCGGTGCGCAGAGTATCCAAACCTTTGTTGCCCAAAATCACACTCACCGGCGAAGAGGCAGTGGTCATCTTCACATCAGCGAAGTCCGAAAGCATGGCATCCAATCGGATGGTCAGCTCATCCTCGTAGGCGCCCATGAGGGTAACCTCTCCACGGGCATCATTGTTGATGTCCACCTGCACATCTTTCAGACGCGGCATCACGAGATCGCCCTTGCTCTTGATGCTCAGGTCATGCGCAAGGTTCGGGAAGGTCGGCATCGTACTGACGCTATGGGCATCCATGCCGCCGTATGTACGCAAATCGGCCAGGTTCTTGCAATCAAAACCTTGCACCTTGGCGAGCACGCTTCCGCCATTGTTGTAATAGTTGTTGTAATCCAGAACAAATCCGCTCATGTTCGTCGTGTAATCGTTGATGAAAGCCTGCTGGGCGTTCGAAACCACGAAAACATTGCCTTTCAACTCCGAGACATAGGGGCTGCTGGAATTGCCTCTGAACGCGGCTCCCATACCACCCGTCATATACACGGTGTTGTGGTAGAAATTCATCCGGTTGTTCTGGGTATACACAGCATAGTAAGCGGAAGTGTTGGAGGTCGACAGATAGCACTTTATCGTGTTGTTCGCCACCATGGCAGGATACGTCACATTGTAATAGTTCAAATAGTACAAGTACATGGGATATGTCTGGTAGGCGATGCTGGTTCCGCCCCGTGTGGCGTCTATACGGTTGCCGATAATGTCATCGGCAATACAATAGTACATATTAATACCATAATACAGGTTGGTCCCGTTCTTGGTACGGACTCGGATATTGTTGTGCGAGAAGCTCTTGAACTGCGTGTAATAGCAGTAGGTCCCATACACCAATTGGCCGATCATCTCGTTGCTGTCCACCACCACATTCGTGTTCATCGCGCTGGAACTGGAACCATACAGGTAGATGCCGTAATAGGCGCCCATCATGCGGTTGCCGACAATGCGGATGTTGGACACAACGCCACCAGAAGGATTATAAACATGATACGTTGTGTACGATTTCGTCGTATCAAAGTAGGTGTTGTTGTGTTGAATTGTGATGTCACCACATCCGTTGGTCAGGTAGATGATGTACCTTGAAGAGGTGGTGGACGTGTTCACCAAGGTCAGGTTTTCAATCGTGATGTTCTTGTTGGTCGAACCAATCATCACCACCTGGGTGCCCGAACAGGAAATGGTCGCACTGTCGCGGTGGCCTGCCAACGAAGTCAGCGTCAGGTGGTAGTCACCCATGGCGGTGGCAATGTCGGCCAAGGTGATGGCAGAAGTAGCCGTGCTGGTGTACACCCCACTTTCAAACGCCAAGGTCACATCTCCCGCCACGCCGCAAGAGCCGTTCGAACCCTTCATTTCGTTGAACAGCGCGCTCAAGTTGGCAAAAGTATAGTCCGCATTGGGCGAAGATCCGATCACATAGGTTCCGGAAACCACTTTGCTGCAGACCTTTCCGCTTACGCTGGTTGTGTCGTTGCTTTTGTTGCCGTCACCCGTCATATCCACCCAAGCCACAATGGTGTGGGTGCCTTCCAACAGGGAGAAGTAGCCCATGAGCACCGTATCCGACTGGCCGTAAGCCAACGGTCTGGCCGGTTTGTACTGCACTGCAGGCTGCATCACATTGTCCACCATCATCGTAATGACAGCGGAGTCCATGTCCTTGAGGCCCTTGTTCTGGATAACCACTGAAATCGGGCCGGAGTTTCCGGCGGTCAGCCGGGTAAGTCCGTCAATGGCAATCAGGGACGCATCGTTGGAATCCGGAGCAGTGCTGTAGCAACCGATTGTGGTCTGTTCGAAACGGGCCGCCCCGTCAATGTCGGAATCCACTCCATAGATGGCAGGAGCCCAGAAGGACTTGGGATTGTTCAGACGTAAATTCGTATTGTTGTTCCACACCGGCTTGACGGAAACCGAATGCTGGTTATTCAGCACATTGGCCGATTTGATGGCCGCCAAGGTGTTCTTGGCCGATCCGAGGTAAGCCAGGTAGGATCCGCCGCTGACATAGTTGTTATAATCCATCAGATGGTAGGCCGGCGTAATGTAAGTGGCCGTCGCAATGTACAAAGGATAACCCGAGTTGTTGCCATTGACCAGCATGTTGTTATAGATACGCGGCGCGTAGGCAGTCTGGGTGTTGTACAGGTACATGCCGTAGCTCGTAATGGTCGAATTGGTGAACACCGAGTTGTGGGCGAGTGTGATGGGGCCGTAAGGATAGTACAGGTAGACACCGTACTTGTTGCTTCCGCCATTTGTAATCACCACCTCGTTGTTCGTCACCATCATGGTGTCTGTCTTACTGTTGTAGTTCTGGTAGTACAGGTACATGCCGTAGGCCGTTGACGCATTGTTGAGGTAGATGCGGTTGCCATCGATATTTTCCCAACGGCAGTAGTAGCTATACAGGCCATAATAGGTGGAAGCTCCCGAATAATTGGTTATCGTATTATGCGAGAAGCTCTTATACAGCCCGTAATAGTAGGCGTACACGGCATTGTAATACGAGTTGCGCAGAATGTTGCTGTCGATGGTCACACCGACACCCGAATCCAGCTCATTGGCGTTACTGCGGACATAGTACAGGTACATGCCATAGTAACCTCCGTTAATCACGTTGTTGATGAAACGGACATCGTCCAGCCTTTCACCGCTGTTGCTGACACCGGCATAGCTCACCGCCCTGTAGGAGGGATGGGAAGCTATGGGCGAGGCAATGTAGCAGTTGTGGAACAGCACATTCTTCACCGTGCCTTCCAGTTCCACACCAATCACCTGTCCGTTAAACGCAAGTTCTTCAAAAATCAGATGCGAGGAACGGCTCACTTTCACCGAACTCATGTCGTAGAAAATAACACTATCGCGACGGTTGGCTAAGGAAGTGAATTTCACCGTATTGGTTTCACTGCAACCCGGAATGTCCCCGACAACGGAGAATCCGCTGTATACTCCGGTAGCGATGCGCAGTTCCACAGGACCACCCACACCGCAAGCCGACAGCGCGGCGATGGCGTCTTCAATGTTGGCAAAGCGGGCATTGGCCCCACCGACAACATACACGCCCTTCATCACGGAATCGCAACCGAACATGGTCATCCGCATCGTATCGTTCCGCCAGTCCGCATCCGCACCGCCATTGGGCGAAGCCACCCAGGCCTTGAACTCATTGATACCAGACACCGGGTAAAGGCTTCCTATGGTCACCGTATCCTCCTCATAGGGTTTCAGCAGACCTGTCCAAGAATAGGTCACAGGAGTGGAAGTGTTCACTTGGAAAGCGACCTTGGCGGAAGTGATGTTGCTCGTACCCACGTTCGATATCACCACTTTCACCGGAACCTGACTCATCGTCGCCTCGGACGAAGCGGGGCTGATAATTTCTTTCAACGCCAGATCCAAAGCGTGGAACTCCACCTGCCAGGCGCCCGCCACGGCAACCGCCGTATCACGCAGCACGCCGCGGATGTCGGTCGGAACCGAAGCAATGACGGGGAAGGTGACACCCACCGTATCCATGAGGTGCAAATCCTCTTCCGTATTGACATAATTCGGAGAGACAAAACGGGAAGCGACATCCGAAGAAACGGTATTTCTCCATTCTGACATGCTCGTAATCGCTCTGCCCGCATAGCCCACATTGGGATTGGACGCATAGGCGTTCCAATAGCAGTTGTTGTTGATATCCACATTGTTGGCCAGATAACTTGTATTCGGGATATACACCGGATAGCTGTTGATGGAAGGATTGGCCATGTCAAAGATGTTGTTTTTGATCTCTATGTCGTACACATTGCTCGAAGCGAAATACACACCATACTGAGACGGAGCGATGTCCTTCAGACGGAAGGTGTTGTGGTATACCAAAGCCGTGGAGGCATTGGCAAGGTAAAGGCCGTAGCCTCCGGAGGTGCTGCAAGTGGCCCGGTATTCGTTGTTCACAATGCGGCGGTAGCCGTTGGTCACGTCTCCGAAATAGGAGGTGTAGAAGCCCATGTAGAGGGAAGCCACATCAAAGATGTTGCCTTCCACGTTCGCATTGGAGTAGTAGGCATATATTGCATACATGTTGGCTAAGGTGAAGTTGCCCCGACGCTGTTTCACCATGTTGTGGTGCACAAACACGGAGTCCGCATAGTACATGTACACCGCACTGTAGTCGACGCTGTCGATGAGGTTGTTGTCGATTTCGATACGGGCGATACGCGCCGTTGCATCGGAACCGTACACATACACGCCGAGAGAGCCGCCTTCCATCAGGTTGTGGTGGAGACGCACATCCTTCACACCGTTTCCATACAGGTACACCGCACCATGGGCCGTACCCGTAACAGCTTGGCTAAAGGATTTGGGCACCCACAGATGGCAGTTGTGGATGTTGATATGCGAACTGTTGCCCGTAACCATGATGCCACGGCTGTAGGCATAGCTGTGGTAGTTCGGGTTCTGGCCCGTCAGGCCCAGATCACAAATCTCCACGTAGGAAGCACCATTGATCATAATCGCCGCCAGATTGCTCATGCAATCGTCCTCACGAACCAGCAGTACACTGCTGCTGTCATGCAGGTAGGAAGTGATGGTCAGCGTGTTGGCCGCGCTCATACCGTTAATCCACCCGATAGTGGAATTCTGGTAATAGGTGCCCGGCAGGTAGGCAAGGGTCACAGGACCGCCCAAACCGCAGAAGCCCAAAATCCGGAGCGCTTCATCCAGGGACTTGAAATAACCCGTGTCACCGATGGTAAAGGTGCCGGTCAAGGCCGCAGCGCAGGAGAAATGGCTGGCGCTGATTGTATCGTCAGCGGACTCGGAGTCAATCATGTTGTTGCCGAGGGACACCACATAGGCCACGATGTTGTTTTAGCCTCCCAAAGCGACGAAGCGACCAAGTATAACTGTATCTGTCTCACCAATTTGCAAATTTCCAGTCCATTTTACGTCAGGTTGACGGATACCGTTCACCTCCCAACCGATGGTCACTGAGCGAAGCGGAAGGATACCGCCGTTTTGCAGCACCACCGAAGGAGTCAGCGTGTCACCGCCTTGTCCGCTTTCCGGCCAGCCCAGCAAAGCCATCAGCGCGGCATTTGCGGAATCTGCCGAGGAAGTGTAGCATCCGCGGCCCGTCACCACCAGACGCATGGCACCGTCCACATCCGAAGTCACACCCGGATAGGCAGGGCATTTCAACTGGTTGTAGGAAGCCATCTGCAAGTTCCGGATGACGGCAGACGTATCCGTAAATGCAGGATAGATGTTCGTCTCATGAAGCGCCGAAGGCACCGCAGCCGTAAAGGCCGCAGGGCTTGAAATCACCGAGCCCACATTGGCCATGTTGTTCTTGGAAGCCCAGTTGTTGTAGTCAATGTCGAAGCGGTTCACGTATTGCGAATAACCCACATAGAGCGGATAGGCCGTTCCCGGATACACGGAATCAATTACAATGTTGTTGTTACGGATAACGCCCCAATAAGTGTTAGAGGTATTATACAAATAGTATCCGTAAAAAGTGCTGTTACTACTGCCTGTCAGGTAAGCGCTGTTGTTAATTACCTGCAAACCATAGGGATAATAGTCTTGGTACGCATAGCTGGCACCCGTTGCGTTTTTCAGGACAACCTCATTGTTGCAGACCAGCATGGTGCTGTCGCAATAATAGAAACGGAAGCCGTACTTGTACTGGGCCGCCCCGAAACCGTGGATGCGGTTGGCGTCGACGCGGGTGTTATGCGAGTAGTAGAAGGTGGCGCCGTAAAAATACGTGTAGACGTTTTCCCCTTCCACCAACGTGTTGTGCAGGAAATCCATCTCCGTGTAGTAGACATAGAGAGGATAATAGTAGCTCCGCTCAATCAGGTTGCTGTCAAACAGGATGTGGGTGTTGGGATCCGTCGCCGACATGCCGTTCATGTAGATTCCGTAGCTACCGTACTCTATATGGTTGCCGATGAAGCGGACATCGTTCACGCTCGTTTTGGCGGAATAGATGACCGAATGCTCCGCCCCCGTGCTGGAGGAAATGTATCCCCTCAGGTGGCAATGGCGGAATTCCACATCATCGCACCTGGAGGTGAAATTCACCACATAGCTGGCGGCATTTGCTGCGGAAAAAGTCAGGTTTTCAAACCGCAGGTGGTTCGCATTGGACAAGGTCACCACCACGCCTTTCGCCGGGAGGAAGACCACAGAGTCGGCATGTCCCGCGATAGAGGAAATCGTCAGGCGGTACTTGCCCATCTGCGTGCCAAAGTTGTAAAAATCCAAACTTCTGTTGTACTCTCCGGAAGCCAGCTGGAACTCCACATCGCCACCGGCGCCGCAAGTGCTCAGAATGAAAAGGGCTTCTTCCAAGGTGGCGAAATCCTTTCCCGCACCCACGGTGTACACACCGTGCATGGAGCTGTCACATCCGTAGACAATCCATTCCATGGTGTCGTCTTTCCACAGGGGGTCCGTCACATTGTTCGGCATGTAGACCCAGGCCTTCAAGGTGTCGTAACGGTCCAGCCGCTGAGTATAGGTTCCGATGTTCACGGTTTCCGTGAAATCGCAAGGCAGATTGCCGGTCCAGGCCTTAGGCGTTTGGATCACGCCATTGACACTCCATCCGATGTTCACCGACCTCAGACGGGCCAGACCTATGTTGCGGATAGAGACCAGCACCGGTTGCGTGCCGGCCACCGTGCTCTCCAGAGGAGAAATGTAATCGTCCATCGCAACGGAGTTGGAATCGCTGACGCCGCCCTTGTATTTCAAGGAGAAGCCACCGGCATCACGGGAGGAGTTGCCTGCCGAATCCCTACCTATAATATAATAATTGATCACGGATTCGTATTCATGTTGGGGAATCTCCGCTGTCCACAGGGAGTCGCCGCCGTCCCGGTCCGTCATGCGGACAGAGTCGGTGGTGGTCACGTTGTTCAGGGTAGCGGTCCAGCACAGCCACGGGCGCACAATGGGGGCCTCTGTCCGTGTGGCCACTTTCGCGTTAATGGTAAAGGGGCCCGTGTAATAGAGGACCTCCGCATAAGAGGAAGTGATGTCCACCACCGGAGGGGCGATAGCCACCTGGGATGCCATCAGCTGGAAATCATCGACGAACCAACCGTCCGCCGCATAGGATCCGAAGAAATTGCCCTTGCGTATGACAAATTTGAAACGGATTTTCGTATAGCTTGCATAATTGCTCAAATCAAAGGACTCCTCCTTCCACCATCCGTTCTGTGCGAGCGCATAGGTGTCCGTCGGCATCCATTCTGTGTAGGAAGTGTGGTTAAACAGTTTTTTTTCACGGTAAGTCAAAGACTTGCCCTTATAAGCGTCCACAGGGAGCTCTTTCCAGCGGTAATAGCCGCCCAAGCCCTGCTCCTGGTACATCACCTGACATATATCACTTTGCAGAATCTTACAAATATGACTGAATTTCAGAACGACATACTTGTAGTTGGTACAATCGTAAAACGGGGATACCAACTCCACGGAGTCACCCGTGTTGTAGGGCGTGTGCCCACGCATGGAATAATGGCCGCTTGTCGCCACTTGGGTGCTTGACTCCCATGTGGGCAAAGCAGTCGTGGAAACCGGCTGCACACTCCAGCCTGACGGCAACGACGCCTTGAAGGACTCGTTGGCCAGGTAGGTGGCTTGCGCATGAAGTCCGCGCGGAGCGGAAATCAGCAACAACGAAAGCAATAGGGACGCTT
Source organism: Bacteroidales bacterium (assembly GCA_017613015.1). Lineage (GTDB taxonomy): Bacteria > Bacteroidota > Bacteroidia > Bacteroidales > WCHB1-69 > UBA1195. The sequence goes on from JAGAEQ010000074.1 coordinate 27,274, forward strand.
TCGCCATCCATTTGTAAAATTGCCTCATAAACATTACATTTTAAGGTTAAACATATTATTTCCATTATTTCAAGAAAACCGGAAAGGTAGAACGTGAAAAAATGATTCCGGTTTTTACACGAAAATTTCCGCAAAAATAAACAAAATAAACATCCCTTTGTGAAAAAAAGGATGTTTTTGACGGTTTTTTTTCGATTTTTTTTTCGAAAAACCCTTACAAATGGCGTGCCATCTCTTGCTGTATCGCCCGCGCCTCCGCTGCGGCGTGTTCGGCGAAATCCTCCCCTTTGGAGGCATAAATGACACCCCTGGACGAATTGACGAGCAGGCCCACTTCCTTGTTCATCCCGTAGCGGATGACGGCCTCCAGGCTTCCGCCCTGCGCGCCCACACCGGGAATCAGCAGAAAATGGTCCGGAACGATGCGCCGTATGTCCGCCAGCATTTCCGCCTTGGTCGCACCGACCACGTACATCATGTTCCCGTCGTCCCCCCACTGTTTGGAGGTTTGCAGCACTTTCTCGAACAGCCGCATGCCGCCGCAGTCCAGCATTTGGAAATCGTCGGAGCCTTTGTTGGAAGTCAGGGCGAGCAGCACCACCCAGGCATTGTCAAAGCCCAGAAAAGGCTTTACGCTGTCCTCCCCCATGTAGGGGGCCACGGTGACGGCATCGAAACGCAAGGAAGGGTCCTCCGGGCCGAAAAAGGCCTGAGCATAACGGGCCGAGGTGTTGCCGATGTCCCCGCGCTTGGCGTCTGCAATCACAAACACCTCCGAATCAAGGCTTCGCAGATAGGCCAAGGTTTTTTCCAGGCTGCGCAGCCCCTTCCACCCGTAGGTCTCGTAAAAAGCCAGATTGGGCTTGTAAGCCACCGTATACGGCAACGTGGCGTCAATAATCGCCTTGTTGAAACAAAAAATCGGGTCTTCCTCTTGCAGCAGAAATTCAGGCACTTTGGCCAAATCGGTGTCCAACCCCACGCAGAGGAAACTTTTTTTCTGACGGATAAGCCGCGTCAATGCTTGCTTGTTCATGGTTTTTCGGTTTTCAATTACATTATATTATCATAGAGAGGGAAATGCGCTTGCGCGCCACATCCACCCCAATCACTTTCACCGTGACTTTCTGGTTCAGACGCACCACGTCCCCGGGCTTGCTGATACGGCGTTTCGCCATCTGGCTGATATGCACCAGCCCGTCCTGATGCACCCCAATGTCCACAAAACACCCGAAAGCGGCGATATTGACCACCACCCCCTTCAGCTCCATGCCGACCTGCAAGTCGGAAATGTCGCTCACCTGGCTGTCAAAGGCGAACAAATCGAAGGCGCTTCGCGGATCCCGACCCGGCTTGGACAATTCCTTCATGATGTCGGTCAGGGTGGGAATACCGCACTGTGGCGTGACAAAATCCTGCAAACGAAGCTGTTTCCGCAGATTCTCATCGGCAATCAAATCGGCGATGCTGCAATGCAGGGAGTCCGCCATGCGCTCCACCACGGCATAGCTTTCCGGATGCACTGCACTGTGGTCCAGTGGATTTTCTGAACTCCGCACCCGAATGAAACCGGCTGCCTGCTCAAAGGCTTTCTCTCCGAGGCGGCGCACCTTCAGCAGCTCCCGCTTCGAACGGAAACCGCCGTGCTCCACCCGGTACTGCACAATGTTCTCAGCCAAGGACGGCCCTATGCCGGACACATAGGAAAGCAGCTCGCGGCTTGCCGTATTCAGCTCCACGCCAACGGCATCCACGCAAGAGGAGACGGTTTCGTCCAAGCACTCCGCCAGTTTTTTCTGGTTCACATCGTGCTGGTACTGCCCCACGCCAATGGATTTGGGATCTATTTTAATCAGCTCGGCCAAGGGGTCCATCAGGCGGCGGCCGATGGAAACCGCGCCACGCACCGTAATGTCCTGATCCGGAAACTCTTTTCTGGCGATTTCGGAAGCGGAATACACCGACGCGCCGTTCTCGTTCACCATGACAATGATGGGCGTGCGCTCAAAATCCACATGACGGACAAATTGTTCGGTCTCCCGTCCGGCGGTGCCATTGCCGATGGCAATCGCCTCCACGCCATAGCGTTTCGCCAAATCCCGCACCGTCGCATTGGCCTGATGCACATCGGTGACCGGCGGATGCGGAAAAATGGCCGTATGCTCCAGCAACTCCCCTTGCCTTCCAAGCACCACCACCTTGCAGCCGGTACGGAAACCGGGGTCTATGCCCATGACGACCTTTTCGCCCAAGGGCGGCGCCAACAGCAGCTGACGCACATTGTCCGCGAAAACCTGAATGGCCTCCTCGTCCGCCTTCACCTTGGCCTGCTGCCGCATTTCGGTCTCCATCTGCGGCTGCAACAGACGTTTGTAGGCATCCGTCAGGGCGTCGGCCACGCAATCGGCGGCCTCGGTATCGTTTTTCAAATGAATGGAATCCAGAAGGTCCAAGGCGGTGTCCTCATCCGGCTCCACCTTCAGGCGCAGAAAACCCTCCTCCTCCCCGCGCAGCATGGCTAAAAGGCGGTGGGAGCTGATGCGGGAAATCATTTCCTCGTTGCGGAAATAAAGTTCGTATTTCTGCCCTTCCAACTCCTTGCCCTTGATTACTTTAGAATAAATTTTCGCCTTGCGGGCGAAGAGACGGCGCAAACGGTCACGGGTCTGCTCCTGCTCGGAAACGTTTTCCGCAATGATGTCAGACGCGCCCTGCAAGGCCTCCTCCACCGAAGCGACGCCTTTCTCGGGGTTCACATAGGCTTCCGCCCACGCCCGGACACTGCCCTTCCCCTGGGCATAGATGCGTTCGGCCAAAGGCTCCAAACCCTTTTCCTTGGCAATGGAGGCGCGGGTGCGGCGTTTGGGCTTGTACGGCAGGTACAAGTCTTCCAAGGCGCAGGCGGTTTCCGCCGCCTCGATTTTCCGGCGCAGCTCGTCCGTCAGTTTACCCTGTTCCTCAATGGAATGCAGAATGGTCTCCCGCCGCTCCTCCAAAGCGGCCAGTTGCTTGAACCGGTCGCGAATCTGGGTGAGGACCACCTCGTCCATGCTGCCCGTGGCCTCCTTGCGGTAACGGGCGATGAAGGGAATGGTCGCCCCTTCGTTCAGCAAGTCCAGGACATTGCGGACATGCGCGATGGGAAGCCGCAGCTCTTGCGCTATTTTCTGACTGAAATCCATGTTGTTACGGTTTGAAAAACGTTTGTTTGTACCCTATGAGCCGGTCGTAATCCGTGCCGTCCGGATGATAATAGACCAAAAAAGTGTAGCTGTTTTCCGTCTCCCAATGCGAACCGTCCGCAAAGAAAGAAGCGAAAGCGCTGTTCCGGGGGACAAACACATACGTATAATTATAATAGCCTGCTTTCAGATAAAGTGAAGCGGTATAGGCATGCAAATCAGGGCGGTACTGCATTTTGGCCTCCTCAAGGAAACGCCAGTGGGTCAATTCGCCGAACACATACACCTCCCCGTCCAAGGGACGGTCGTAACGCCATTCAAAATGCACACGGGCATAATCCAAATCCGAGGCAAGCGCCTCCGTGTCGGAAAGCAGCAGGCAGCAGCCATTGACATCGGTCTCGCTGACGTAAGGCAGGCGGGAGCGGTCAGGGTCCGGATACACATACACGTGGTAGCTGTCTTCCGTCCGATGAATCTGACGGACATTCTCCAAGGTGCGCACCATGCTCCGCATGTTGAAGCGGTGGAACTCGCTGCCTCCCGGCATGGTGATGGCTCCCGGCTTGTCGTACAACAGCACATCGCCCTGCTGGGCATAGGGTTTGGAAAGCAGCAAGGCGTTGTCCGCACGCTGGTTCTGCATCAGCAGCACCTTGACCGTCTGGGAAGGGTTCAGCAAACGTATGCCCTTAGGCTTCACCTGAAAACGCGCCTCCTGATGGGTCAAATGCTCCGGAATGTTCGTGGAAGCCTGAAATTCAGGAAGTATGGAAACCTTTTCCTCCGCCACCATCAAACGGTAGGTGAAAAGCGGATGGTCCTCGTCCTCGTACACGCACAGCAGGTAGTTCCCGGATTTCCGCCACTGCATGTCCTCATTGGGCAAGGAAAAGCGGTAGGTCAGGTAATGCTGGGCGGTGTTCATCGAATAGGCATAGTCGCTGATGTAGCCCTCCTCGAAACCGGAAAGGTATTCGGAACGGGGAAAATCGGGCGTGGGCTCCCACTTGAAATTACAGTGAATCAGGGTGTATTTCAAATCCCGCAGCCGTGCGTCCAAATCGTCAAACACAATGTGGAAACACTGGTTTCCGTCTAAGGAAATGACCAAGGGAGCGCAATGCGCCCCGCTCACCGAGACTTTCAGTCCGGCCACCGCCTCGTCGTAGACCCGGTTGTCAAAGACAATGCCCTTAATCTCCTGCGCCTGCGCCGGAAAACGCGCCATAAGCAAGACGCAGCATAGCAAACAGTTGATGCGCTTGTGCCTCATAAACCCTGTGTTCGTGAATTGCTTGCAAAGATAGGCATAAAATCAACGCGGGACGATGCGTTTTTTGAGTACTTTTGCACGTTTTTCCCCTTTTTTCGGGCGAAAAGTATATTTTTTTGAAACATAGTTTATTGCATTATGACTTCCAAGGAAATACGCCAACAGTTCCTGCAATTTTTCGCTTCCAAAGGACACCATGTCGTGCCTTCCGCGCCCATGGTGGTCAAGAACGACCCCACGCTGATGTTCACCAACGCCGGCATGAACCAGTTCAAGGACATTTTTTTGGGCAACGCCCCGGCCCCTTACCAGCGGGCGACGGACTCCCAGAAATGCCTGCGCGTCTCCGGCAAGCACAACGATTTGGAGGAAGTGGGCCACGACACCTACCACCACACCATGTTTGAAATGCTGGGCAACTGGTCTTTCGGGGACTATTTCAAGAAAGAGGCCATCGCCTACGCTTGGGAGTTTCTCACCGAAGTACTGAAAATCAATAAGGAAAACCTGTATGTCACCGTATTCGGCGGGGACGCGAAAGACGGCTTGGGAAAAGACGAGGAAGCCTACGCCTACTGGAAGGAATGGGTGGAGGAAAGCCACATCCTTTCCGGAAACAAGAAGGACAACTTCTGGGAAATGGGCGAACAAGGCCCCTGCGGACCCTGTTCGGAAATCCACATCGACCTCCGTCCGGAGGAGGAGAAAAAACGCATCGCCGGAAAGGAAATGGTGAACAAGGACCATCCTTTGGTGATTGAAATCTGGAACTTGGTGTTCATGCAATACAACCGTCTGGCGGACGGCACTTTGGAACCACTGAAAGCCAAGCACATCGATACCGGCATGGGCTTCGAGCGCCTTTGCATGGTGATGCAGGGGAAAACCTCCAACTACGACACGGACGTGTTCCAGCCACTAATCGGCCAACTGTCCGCACACACGGGCATCCCTTACGGAAAAGACGAAAAAGCGGACATCGCCATGCGGGTCTGCGCCGACCATGTGCGGGCCATCGCCTTCTCCATCGCCGACGGGCAGCTTCCCTCCAACATCAAGGCGGGCTATGTCATCCGCCGCATACTGCGCCGTGCCGTGCGCTACGGCTACACCTTCCTGCATTGCAAGGAAGCCTTTTTGCACACGCTGGTGCCCACCCTCGTCGCGCAAATGGGCGAACAGTTCCCCGAGCTGGAGCGGCAGCAGACCCTGATTACCCGCATCATCTTGGAAGAAGAGCAGGCATTCCTGCGCACCTTGAGCAACGGCATCCTGAAATTTGAAAAACACATTGCTGAAAAACAAGGAAAAACCACCGTCATTGACGGGGCCTTCGCCTTTGAGCTGTTCGACACCTACGGCTTCCCCATCGACCTGACCCGGCTGATGGCGCACGAGCAAGGCTGGGAAGTGGACATGGAAGGCTTCAGCAAAGGCTTGGAGGAGCAGAAGCAACGCTCCCGTGCCGCCGCCGCCCAAGACACCGACGACTGGGTGCAGGTGCATCCGGAAACCGAGGAGCGCTTTATCGGCTACGACTGTCTGGAGGCCGAGGTGGAAGTGATTCGCTACCGCCGCATCCGTACCAAGGAAAAGACCTTTTACCAATTGGTGTTCAACCAGACACCTTTTTACGGCGAAAGCGGCGGACAGGCCGGTGACTCTGGCTACCTGACCTCCGGGGAAGAGCGCATCCGCATCGTCACCACGAAAAAAGAGAACAACCTGATTGTCCATATCACCGAAGCGCTGCCCGCGCAAACGAACGGCACCTTCCACGCGGTAGTGGACGAGGAGAAACGGCTGAAAACCGCCAACAACCACACCGCCACCCATTTGCTGCATCAGGCTTTGCGCAGCGTTTTAGGCGAGCACGTGGAACAGAAAGGCTCCTCCGTCGATGCGGAGCGGCTGCGTTTCGACTTTTCGCATTTCGCCAAAATGGACAAGGAAGACTTGCGCAAGGTGGAGCGCATGGTAAACGCCAACATCCGCCGCAACCTGCCTTTGGAGGAACACCGCAGCCTGCTCATAGCCGAAGCGAAAAAAATGGGTGCCATGGCGCTGTTCGGGGAAAAATACGGAGAAGCCGTGCGGGTGGTGAAATACGGGGACTCCATTGAGTTCTGCGGCGGCACCCACGCTTCCGCCACCGGAAACATCGGGGCGTTCCGCATTGTGTACGAGACTTCTGTGGCCGCCGGTATCCGCCGCATCGAAGCGGTGACGGGAGAAGCCGTGGAAAGCATGCTCGACAGCCTGCAAGACCAGCAGGAAGCCTTGAAGGAGCTGCTGAAAAGCCCCAAAGATCTCCTCGCCGCCGTGAAAAAATTAGAAACGGAGAACAGCGGCTTGCGGACAGAAGTGGAAAACGCCCGCAAAGCGCAGGCGAAGGAAAAAGCCAAAGCCTTTGAGACACAGCTGCTGCAATCCCCCGACCACCGGCTGATCGCCCGTACCGCAGAGGATCTCAATGCCTTGCGGGACGCGCTGACGGAACTCCGCCACGCCATACCCGACATGGCCCTGGCCTTAGCCTCCGATTTTCAGGAGAAACCCGCGCTCTTGGTGGTGCTGGGTGACGAAAAAGTGGCCAAGGGACTGCACGCGGGCAACATTATCCGCAGCATGGCCAAGGAAATCCAAGGCGGCGGCGGTGGCCAAGCCGCCTTCGCCACCGCCGGAGGCAAGAACGCCGAAGGCTTAGGCAAAGCCATAGAGGTGGCGGAAACGCTGCTGTGACCGGCGGCCACCGCCGCCGCACGCACGGCCTTCGGCCGTGCTAATTCAGGCATATAAAAAGAGGATGGTCTGCGACCATCCTCTTTTTTCCTTTCCGCGACAGCGGATATACGGGCTACCGGCGAACCTGCACCTTGGTGTTCAGCACGCCCTTGGCGGTCTGCAACTGCAAAATGTACAGGCCGGGAGCCAAGTCCTTCACGCTGAAGCTATGCTCGTCGGCATCCACAGACTCCTGATACACCGTCTGACCGGCCAGATTGACCAGGCGCAGGGAGGTGAAACGGGAACCGGAACGCACCTGCATCTGCTCGGAAGCGGGATTCGGGTACACCAGCACACGGGTTTCCGGAGCCTGATGATCCGCCACGGAAACGCCTCCGTAGCTTCTGCCGGCCTGGAAAACCTCCATAGTCTTGAAATCCTGCAACCAGAACACGAGGTAGATGTTGTTGAAATTCTCCACCGAATGCTCCGTGGAATGGTTGATGGGGTCCTTGGAATCGTTCGGCAGGCGGTATTCGCCCTGGAACTCGTATTCCAAACGGATGGTCTTGGGATCGTTCTCCTTCAAGGTGATGGCCGTACCGGAATTCGCCGGAGTGAGGAATTTCTTCATCACATGGTGGAAGACCGTGTCCCAGTTGGCGGCAAACCTGGCCTCCCCGTAAGAGTTCAGGTATTCGTCGGCAATGTTACGGACGGTTTTCGTCTCCACCAAAGCGGCAAACAAACGGATGTCTCCCGAAATGTCCTTCAGGGGGTTCACGGTGATTTCCGCCGTGAATTTCTTTCCACCGTCATAGTCCAAACCGCCGCTCATTTCCACAAACGAGGGTTTCTGTGCCTGTGCACGCAGTGTGGAGGCGGAATAGGAACCGGTGTTTCCGGCATAAATGGTGCCGTCCACCCGCAGCCAAGGCACGGAGGAAATGTTGTAATACGCACGGCGGTAATAGCCTTCCGTGGTGTAGTAGGGATCCCCGTTGCCGGGCCAGCCCATCTGGTACTTGATGCAGACCCAGTTGGTGTTGGCGTCCATAATCGCTTTCAGGTTGGCATTGCCCGCCTTGCAGGGGCTGCAAGTGGCCGAAGAGAAGGCTTCGTGCAGCACATTGCGCTGGGCCGCCCTGGTATAGGTTTCAAACGTGAACGACAGGGTGTCGGAGTTCAGTCCGGTCCCGTTGAGGTCGGAAAGCCACATCTGCACCGTGAGTTTTTTGTCACTTTCCGTCGGGGTGTAGGGTTTGGCATGCGTCAGGGTGAATCCGGGGAAATAGCTCTTGAGATTCTTGCCCGACACGGTATCCATGGCTTCCACGCCGTCCACCAAATAATGGAACACATAGGAAGTCAGGGCATTCTCACCCGTAGTGGTGAAAGTGGCATAGATGGTTTTCGGGGTGTTGACCTTATGGAATTTCTCCATGGAGGTGGAGGCCGCATGGGCACCCACGTCCGGGAGCTGGTTAACCGAGGCAAAATCATAGCCTATGTGTTTGTGGTCCAAGGAAATAGCACCCAAGGTCCACTTCTGCTCATCCACCACGCCCTTTTGCAGGTAAATCGCGTAGAAATTGGTGTTGGCCACGGCGGAGATATCACTGCCCACGGTGTGCACCGGAGCGCAAATCGAACGGGTGGAAGGGCTGATGCGGATAATGCTGTTCGGGTTCTCCATGACATACAGGTAGGGACCGCCCTCGGAAAGGGTGTCGTAGGCCAAAGCCCACATGTAGGTGGTCACCCGACCTAAGTTGGAGGCGGTGATGGTATTCAGCAAGGTGCCGCTCCGGGAAAACAGCTTGAGTTCCCGGCCCGGGAAAGCCACCCAGAAACCGCCGTTGCCATTGTCCGCATCCGGCGCATAGGTTATTGCCGCCGCATAGGTTCCGGAAGGAAGGGAAATGGTTTTCTCCACCCCGTTATAGTTGGCATTCAGCTGATAAATGGCCGCACCGCCGTTCGTCGCGTACATGGACGTGCCATCATACGCTAATCCAGTAATGTAACTACCTGTGATATAAGAGGATTTCGGCACTCCCGTCACGGCAATGCTGTCCACCAGCTTGTGGTCAAAACCGATACGGTACAGACGCGCGGCGCTGGCGCAAGAAGAATAAATGTGTTTCCCGTCTGACACCGCTCCGATAGAGTAGCCAAACTTGGAGGAAACAGTGGTGTTAAACTGCACCTCCCAGCCGCCGGCGGACTTCTGTCCAAAAGCCGGATCATCAGCATACTCCATGCTGACGGAAGGTGTCAGCTGCGCGAAGGCGAAACCGCCGAAGCAGGCGCACAGCAACAGGCTTGCAATCTTCTTTTTCATAGGGAAAAACCTTTCTGTATACAATTATTATTTATACGACATCGTGCTCTTGCACACATTGATGACCGGCAGCGGGAAGTAGTCTTCCGGATTGCTGGTGTTGGTGGCTTTGTTCGCCACGAAGCAAATCACCTCCATGTCGTCCAGCACGGCGGGAATGTTCCCCCTGCCCAAGTTTGCAGGAATGGTATATTCATAGGTTTTTGTAATCACATTGTCCTTGCCCGTGCCCTTGTATTCGAACATGTCTCCCTTCAAACCGGTGATATAGGCACGCAACATGTGGTTGTGGGTGTAGTTGGTGCCGTCCCAACGTTCGGGATAATGCGTGGCGGCTCCGCTCTGCGGGCCCTTGATGTTGTTCTGAATCAAGGCGACGTTCATGATATAGGAAGTGGCGCTTGCATCCTTCGGTGCCGAGGTGAAGCACACCTGCGTGGTCACCGTCAGTTTGCGGGAAGCTTTGTCCAAAGTGGCCTTGGCAGCGATATTGGCCTCTGCCGTCTCCGCCATGAATTTGGTGGACAGATTCTGGAAAAGTGAGCGGTCCATTCCGTAACCGGAGGTCGTGGAGGAACCGAGGTTCACCGTAATATACCTGCGGTTCACATAACCTGCAGGGAAACCGAAACCTTTGGCTATACCCAGCGTTCTCAGCAAAGTATACCCTTCGTCTGTCGTGTATTCAGGGGTTCTCCCTTCGGCATAGTTGCCGCAATGCACATTAATGGAATAGAATTTTCCGGGATATTGCTCCGCAAGCTGATCGCACAATTTGTGTCCGGCAGGGCAATACTGGCATCCCAGGCCCGTCAGTTCCTCAATCAGGATAGCCCTTGTCTGCGCCTCAGTGCTGACAAAAACCTCGGTGTTTCCACTTCCACCGGAAGAAGAATTCCCTTTTCCTTCTTTGTCTTTCGTTTTTTCATCATCCTTGCAAGATGTGAGCGTGACGGCCATGCCTGCCAAAAGGCACAATCCTACATACAAAAACCTTTTCATAATTTTTCTTTATTTGGTTTATACTAAAAAAACGCGCAAATATAAACATATTTTGAACACCATTCGCCTATTGAAAAATAAAAAATTTTTATCTTCCGGAAACATGTGCGGATTTTAGCTACTTTTGCACTTGGAAAGATGGCAGAGTGGTCGATTGCATCGGTCTTGAAAACCGACGACTGTAACAGGTCCGGGGGTTCGAATCCCTCTCTTTCCGCTGAAAAAAAGGCTTCCGCAAGGAGCCTTTTTGCATCACCGCCCTTTGAACAGGGCTTCCGGGGTGGTTTCCCGCATCTGTTTGCGGTAGCTCATCGCATCCGCTTTCGGAAGGAAAATCCGGTACTGCTTGCCGGAAACGTTCGGAAGGGAGGTTCCCCGCAGCCACGGATTGCTTTGTTTCAATAACTTATAGGAGACCCCGCGTTGCAGGGCGTAGTTCCGCAAATCGGCGATGCTCGTGTCCGCCAACAGGGTGTCCATCGCAATCGGCTGGTACAAATCGCATTGGCGCAGGCATACGCCGTAGCGTTCCGGACGCTTGAACAGCAGTTTTATCGCCAAAATGCGGTACACGTAGCGGGAGGTCTCGTCGTTCAGGTACAAATCCCAGTACACTTGGGTATGCTGGGCGGCCGCAGCCTTTCCGTAGCCGCCGTAACCCATGTTATAACCGGCTGCGGCCGCAGTCCAGGAGCCGCATTTCGCCTTTGAGGCCTTCAAATACGCGCAAGCCGCCTCCGTCGCTTTGGCCACATCGTAGCGCTCGTCCACGAAATCCGTGATTTCCAGGCCGTAGCTCTGCCCCGTCGCTTTCAGGAACTGCCAGAATCCCGCCGCCTTGGCCGGTGACACCACGTTGAGCAGGCCGCTCTCTATGACCGCCAAGTACTTGAAATCGTCCGGCACGCCGTTTTTCTTCAAAATGGGTTCCATGACAGGAAACCAGCGGTTGGCCCGCTTCATCAGCAGCAGGAGGTTGGACTGCCAGTACACATTGACCAGCAGCTCCCTGTCCAAGGCTTCGCGCACATCCGAACGGTCCAGAGGCACGTCCTCACCGGCAAAAGTCAGGCTGTCCGGCAGCGGAGGGGACAGCAAACGGTATTGTTCCGCAAAAGCCTGTCCGTACTCCTCCCTCCCGTCCGGGGAATGGAAACGTCCGGACAGCAGCAGGCAGGCCGCCGCCAGCAGCAGCGCCACCGACAAGCCGAGGCCCAAACGCCTCCATCCTAAGCTGTGTTTTTCCTCACGCATGAGCATGCGGCAAAAATTATTTTTTGACAAATTTGCGTATCGTGGCGGTTTCCCCGTTCAGACGCAGGGTATACACACCCCTGCTGAGATGGAAAACATTGATTTGAAAGTTGTTTTCTGCAACGGCGGCCTGATAGACAACCTGACCAAGCGAATTGACAATCTGAACGCTATGGCAATTTTCCGCACAAACGTTCAACACCGCGCCCACCGGGTTGGGGAAAATGGAAACTTCCGGCCGCTTTTCGATTTGCACACAAGAGGACTCTGAAGTGTCCTTCGCGTACACCTTGAACACACCAACCAAATTGGGATCCTGCTGCGCATTCGCCATAATGACGAAGGTGTTGGAAACGAGTGCCGTTGTTCCGAACGCACCGCCAGCCATGCCCTTTATTCCGGGCATGATTCTACTAAGGTCCACCCGGACATTTGTAAGCGTATCGGCAAGAATATCATACTGTTGAAACACACAATCGGCCGAATCCCCTCTTATTTGGGCGAAAAGCCAGAGGAAAGGCCCGCCTTCGGTATGGTTATCATACACCGAAGAGAAGACATTGTTCGGCTGAACATGAGCCGTGTCCACAATTTTTCCGGTTTTGTCCACCAAGTACAAGTCCGACCAGTTACCGACCCAAAAGCCTTCCCGATCGGGGTCATACGAGCAGTGGCGAATGGTGCGAATCTGCGTGGGAATGATGGAAACCAGCGTTTTGTTCGCAAGGTCCAGTTGATAGATATTCGTGTCCAAGGTTCCGCCATAAAAATAGGTGCCGTCGAAGGTCAGGTCACGCAGCTGGCTGACACCCTCAATGTCAAACCCTTCTACAAGTTTATGGCTATCAAGGTCATATTTGTAGAAAGCGTGTCCGCCTGTAGGAGTGGACTGCCAACTACAGGCGTAAATGAAATTGCCGTCAGTGGCAATGCCTTGCTGCCCGGCACTGCTGAGGCTGAAACTTGAGAGAAGCTCCCAAGTGACCAAGGAGGACGTGTCCGTGGTGTCGGACTTTGTGGAAAATGTCACGTTGTAATCAACGCCGTTCTGCGCATTCACCGCACAAACGGCGGAACACAGCGCCAAGATGCCAAAAAACCTTTTCATAACCAATGGATTAAAAAAATTTCACTGCTTTTGCAAAAACATGCAAATGTAGCTAAAATCCCCTTTCGGGAAACCGGAGCACGCACAAAAATTTCTTTTGGGGAAAAGAACGGGAATTGCCCGGAAAATGCTATTTTTGCCCAACGGAGGGAAACGCCCGGATTTTTCCTGAAAAATCCGGAAAATGCGGTAACATTCCGTCCGAAAATTACGTCTTTGTAAGCAACAGGGCGCCATGTATGACGAGAAAACGCTGATTCGGGAATGCATAGCCGGAAACCGCCGGGCGGAAAAGCAGCTGTATGACAAGTACAGTGCGCTGTTTCTGGGCATCTGCCTGCGGTATGCGGACAGCCGGGAGGAAGCCGAAGACATGCTGGTGTCGGGGTTCATGCGGATTTTCACCCACCTTTCCGACTATGAGGGGAAAGGCTCTTTCGAAGGGTGGATGAAACGCCTCATGGTCAGCCAGGCGGTGGACGAGGTGCGAAAACGGAAACCGCAGCCGGAACCCCTCACGGAAGCGCAGGCCGTGGCGGAAGGAGACGGAATCCTCCAGCCGCTCGCACGCCTGCAAGCCCGGGACGTGGTGAAAGCCTTGCGGCATCTGCCGGAGGCCCAGCGGAGCGTTTTCAGCCTGTCCGTCATTGACGGCTATGCGCATCGGGAAATCGCGCGCATGCTTTCCATCACGGAGGGTGCCGTGCGGGTGTATCTGCACAAAGCGAAACGAAAACTGCAAGTGTTGCTAAAAGAATACGAATAAATATGGGAAAAACCTTGGAAAACCAAATCAGAACGCTGATGGAGAACTTTGGTGAGACGCCGTCCTCCCACGCCTGGGATGCGCTTTCCGGTCAATTGGACGCCTTGCACGCGGGGGCGCAAGCCGCCGCACAAGGGATGCAAGCCGCTCCGAAGGCGGCGGCGCAAGGAGGATGGGGTTCGTTCTTGGGCTCCGCCGCCGCCAAGCTAAGCATAGGGGCCGCGCTCGTCGGAGGTGTCACCTCTGTGGCAGTGATGCTGTGGAAACCCGGCAGCGGGACCTCCACCGGAGAGGCGCCTTCCGCGCCGAGACCGGCCCTCACCGACACCGCCGCCCTTTCCGTTCCGGAAACGGAGGCCGCAGCCGCCGAGGCATTTGAACGTTCCGCCGAACCGGCAAGCGAACAGGCGTTCAGCAACACCACCTTCAGCGAAGGCGTTCCCTACCACCTGCTGACCGAAGTGAGTGGAAACAACCAAGAAACCAACGTTTTACAAGAAAGCAAAGCAACTCCCGTAACGGAAAAGGCGGCGACGGAGCAAAAAACCGAAAAGGCCGTTTCCGTTTTAGGGAACACACAAAAACCGGCTGAACGCAAGGCTCCGGCCACGGAGACGGAAGAAGAGACCGCCCTCCCCCAGCCGGACATCCGCATCCCCAACGTGATTTCGCCCAACGGCGACAACATCAACGACTTCCTTGTGATTGAAAACCTCCACCTGACCGAAAAAAACCAATTGGTCATCTACAACCGCAACGGCAGAATCATCTACGAAAAACGCGCCTATGACAACAGCTGGAACGCGGAAAACCTGCCCGAAGGCCTTTATTTGTACTGGTTTTCTTTTGAATACGGCGGAAAAGAGTTCATGCGCCAAGGGAGCATCCGCGTCATCCGGTAGTTTGGGCTTGACTGGCGGCGGCGGAAGGGAAAAGCGACACGAAAATTTTTATCGTCCGGGGTGGGCTGCGTATTGGGATTTTATGGAACTTTGCAACCGCGCGGGACGAACGCGCAAAACCATGAACCGTAAGCTTTATCACGCATGTCACCAAGTATGAGACCCCTCTTTCCGCTGCTGTTTGCCTGCCTGCTGCTTGCCACACCGCTGCACGCCCAGAAAAGAAACTCCGACCTCCGCGAACAGAACCTGCAAGGCAAGGTGAAATCGGTGGAGGAATGGGAATACGGCAACGCCGAAATTCAGGAAGGGGGCCGCGTGCAGGTGGACGAAGAGACGGAGGTGCTCTCCCACCACCTCAGCCTTTACAACCGCCGGGGCAACGTGGAGGAGGAAAAATCCTTTGACAGCGAAGGCAAGCTGATTGGCAAGAACAAATACAAATACAGCGAGGTGGGCGACCTGATGGAATCCTCCGAGCACAACGAGAGAGGGAAATGCAGCGGACGCGATGTCTACACCTACAACAGCTACCGCCAATTCGCCACCCTGACCATTTTCCGTTCCGACGGCAGCATGCAGACCGGCACCTACCACTACGGCCCGGACAAACGCTTGGATTCCATAGTGTGGAACGGCAGCACCAAGCGCAAAGAGGTTTTCCGCTACGACGCGAAAAAACAATTAATTGAAAAACAGATCTCTGAAAAAGGGAAATTGGTGGAAAAGACTGAATACCGCTACGACGGGCAGGGCAATGTTGTTGAAGAGACCCACACCGCCGCCGACGGCAAGCGGCACAAGACGCTTTCGGCCTACGACAGCCAAGGGCGGCTGCAATCGGTCACACAGCAGGGGAAAGACGGGCTTCAGGAAAGCAAAACCTACTGGGAATACGATAATTACGGGAATATTTCGGTGGAAATCTGGTACAATGAGGAGAACATCCAAAATGTGCGCTCCACCTGCGAATACACCTACGACGCACAAGGCAACTGGACCCGGCAGATCTGGTACGACGACGGCAAGGTTTTCAGCGTCTCCCAACGAAAAATCACCTATTATTAGACCATGATGGATATTCTGTTACTTGGTTCCGGCGGACGGGAACACGCCATAGCGGCGAAAATCGCCGAAAGTCCGCAATGCGGCAAACTGTACATTGCACCGGGCAACGCGGGCACCAGCCAATGCGGCGAAAACGTCGCGTTGGACAATACTGATTTTGAAGCTATAAGAAAATTCGTGATAGAAAAACGCATCGGCATGGTGGTGGTCGGACCGGAAGCGCCCTTAGTGGCCGGTTTGCAGGACTTTTTCGCCCAGGACG
Organism: Bacteroidales bacterium; assembly: GCA_017613015.1. Taxonomy (GTDB): domain Bacteria; phylum Bacteroidota; class Bacteroidia; order Bacteroidales; family WCHB1-69; genus UBA1195. The sequence continues at coordinate 43,165 of JAGAEQ010000074.1, forward strand.
AGGCCTTAAAGCAGGTGGCTTTCATCGGACCGTCCCGGCAAGGTGCCATGTTGGAGGGCAGCAAGGATTTTGCCAAGGCCTTCATGCAGCGGCACGGCATCCCGACAGCGGCCTATCGCAGCTTCACACAGGAGACCTTGGAGGAGGGCATCGCCTTCCTGCACACGCTGCAACCGCCCTACGTGCTCAAAGCGGACGGATTGGCGGCCGGCAAAGGGGTGCTGATTTTAGACCGCATCGAAGAGGCGGAACAGGAACTGCGTGAAATGCTGGCACATGCCAAATTCGGGGCGGCTTCCGCCAAAGTGGTCATTGAAGAATTTTTGAAAGGCATAGAGCTTTCTGTTTTCGTGCTGACGGACGGAGAACATTACTGCATACTCCCCTCCGCCAAGGACTACAAGCGCATTGGCGAGGGCGACACCGGACTGAACACCGGCGGCATGGGTTCCGTCTCCCCCGTCCCCTTCGCGGACGAAACCTTCATGCGGAAGGTGGAGGAACGCATTGTGCGCCCCACCGTGCAAGGAATACAAGCGGAAAAGATGGATTATAAAGGCTTTGTCTTCCTCGGCCTGATGAACAAAGGCGGTGACCCCTACGTGATTGAATACAACGTGCGGATGGGCGACCCGGAGACCGAATCCGTGTTTCCGCGCATTAACTCCGATGTGGTGGAGCTGTTCAAACAGACCTGGAACGGCACCCTCGACCAGGCGGAGCTGCGCATCAACCCGCAGACGGCGGCCTGCGTCATGATGGTGGCAGGCGGCTATCCGGGCAGCTACGCCAAAGGCCTTCCCATCCAAGGTGTGGAGCAGGTGAGCGGCAGCTTAGTGTTCCATGCAGGCACCAAACGGAACACGGAAGGCCAGCTGCTGACCAACGGCGGACGGGTGCTCTGCGTCACCTCCTTCGCGGACAGCTTGGAAGAGGCACTGGCGAAAAGCTACGCCTCCGTAGGGAACATCCATTGGCAGGACTGCTACTACCGCCGGGACATCGGCAAGGATCTGCTATAACACAGCAACTTCTTCGAAACGCACATCCGCATCGGCATTCACGTACACCAGACAGGCGGAAACCAAGATGTAGCCCATTTCGCGCAACACCTCCGCATAGGCCTTTAACTGCTGATGGTGCGAAGGGTGCGGACTTCCCGTCTTATAGTCGAAAAGCACAGCCTGTTTTCCCTTGATTAACAGACGGTCCATACGATACAGGCTGCCGTCGGAGGCAGAGACTTCCACTTCGGTGCGGACCAAGGTGCCGTCGTCGCCGAACAAACGGGCCGCCTCCTCGGCGCCCAGGTGTTCCATCAGGCGCAGCAGAAAGGTTTTGTCGCTTTCGGAAAGGTCAGGGTTTTGGGAGACAAGCTCCGCCGTGCGCCGCAGGTCAGAGGGATGGTACAATTTGGCCAAATAGCTGTGGACAAGCGTTCCCCGCAGCGACTCCCCGGACGCGGCCCCGGTGTCGCCGGACACAGCCAAAGGGGGCAGCCCGCCGGACACGCAAGTAAACTCCGGCAGCGCCGCGTCCCCCGCAGCAACTTCCCGGGAGCGGGCCTCAGGCGCGGCAAAAACCGTATTTTCAGGATAATGGTAAATCTGGAAAGCATCCTCCGCCTCCTGCGGCAGAGGTTCGCTTTCCTTGAAGAAAAGCTCCAGTCGGGAAGGGCTCCGTTTCTCCCTTCTGGCCAAGAGGTACAGACGGTCTGTCGGGCGGGTGAAGGCCACATAGTCAATGTTTCGGTTGTCCAAAGCGGCCAAGGCGGTTTCCTCTTCCCGAAGTCCGGCATAGGCGGTGTGCGCCAGACTGCCGTCCACATCCACCAAAGCCACCTCCAAAGCCGTTTCGCCATCCGAAGGGACCGCCACGGGCGGCTCCAGCCGCACCCAGCGTTTGGCAAGCTCCGTCCGCTTTTTTTTCATCGGATAAATCACGACTGGAAAAGCCAAACCCTTGGCCTTGTGTATGGTCATGACGCGCACAGCGTCCACGCCCTCCGGATTGGAAAGGGAGAGCTTGTCTTGCCGCTCCTCCCAATAGGCCAGAAAATCCTCGTCATTTTTGAAGGCATCCTCGTGGTAAGCCCACACCACTTCCCCTAAAGCCATCAGGTAGGGGTTTGCGCCCTTTGCCGTGTCCGCCAGACGGAAATGCCGCACCACCTCCTGAAAAAGCGCATACAGGTTCAGCCGCCGCAAGGAAAGGACATCCACAGGGAAGCCCCATTCCCGGAGCTGCCGCTCGAAACCGGGCGGCGTCGTGGCTTGGGGAAGCGCCGTCTCCAAAGCGGCCCCGGGAACACGCTTGCAAAGGTAGGCCAGCATCTGCGCCCGCGCCACCGCATGTTCCGGATTTTGGACATAGTGCATGCAGGCAATGACGAAACACACCTCCGGCGAAGCGGAAAGCAAGAGGGATTCCGAAGAAATCACAGGAATTTCCTCCCGGGTGAGCGCAAGGGCAATACGGGATGCAAGGTCGTTGCCCCGGGTGAGCACCGCCGCGTCGCGGAAAGCATAGCCTTCCTGACGCAGCTGCCTTACCGTCCGCACCACCTCCCGCAGCACAAACTCGTCGTAGGGAAGCTCCGCGTCCGCATGCTGCAAACGGACTTCCACGCCGCCGCCGCTTTCCGCGGTGTCGGGTTTGCGCTGCATCCAGTCCTCGTAAGCCTCGGCCGTATGGGGAAGCTCCTCCCCTTCCTGCGGGGCGAAAAAGGCATTGTTGAAGTCAATGATTTCGGTGCGGGAACGGAAATTTCTGTCCAACTGAGGCTCCGGCTTGGGTTCGAACGCCCTTTGCAGCAGCCGCTCCCGGTCGTCCTGCGCCGCGTCCCTGTCCAAACGGGAAAGATGCACGAACTGGCGCACATCCCCATCCCGGAAACGGTAAATGGCCTGCTTGGCGTCCCCGAACAGATAGGCGCGGCCCGTGCCATCCGTCCGGCTGATTTCCTTGGTCAGCCCCTCCTCCACCAAAGGCAGCAGGTTGCTCCACTGCAGACGGGAAGTGTCCTGGAACTCGTCAATAAAAAAATAGGCGTAGCGTTCCCCCAAACGCTCATAAATGAAGGGAACCTCCTCGGAAGAAACGACTTTGGCGATGTAACGGTTGGTCTCCCCGATAAGCATCTGCTGGGTGGAGGCCTTGATGTCCTCCGCCACCTGACGGAACTCGTTCAGCAGCGCGAAGGGGTAAATATTGTTCAAAATATTGGCATACAGAAAATAGGAGGATTTGCGACGCTCCGCCTCCTCCCGTATGGACGCATAGGTCTCCCGCAGCACGGAGACAAGCGGGAGCAGCGCATTTCCCACGGCGGCGGAAGCCTTTTTCGCGACCCAGACATCCTCCTCCACAGTCTTGCACACGTAAGTATTGGGCGCGACCGCCTTCAGCATGCCTTGCGCAGCCACCTGCTTCAGCCACGCGCCGAAGCCTTTGCTCCCCTGGTAAAAGTCATTGAGCGGGTCCACCCCGGCGGGAAGCTGCGCCAAGGCCTGCTCCGCCAGCGTTTGCACGCTGCGGTCCGCCGCCTTCACCTCCTCCTTGAAGTAACGGACAAGCTCCTCGAAACCGTGCAGGCTGATGCCGCGCAATTTGTCAATGTAAGCGAACGAAGCGTCCGCGTACAACTGCCCCGCCACCTCCGCCAAGGCTTTGGCCGGATCCCATTTTTTCTGCTCGTCCAAACGGTGCGACAGGTATTCCAGCACAAAATGGGTCAGGGTCTCGTCATAGCCTAATTTCCCCATCAGCACATCCACCATCTGCCGCAGGAACAAACGCTCGTCGACCTCAATCCGGTGGTTGGCCGGCACGCGCAGCTCGAAAGCGAAGGCGTTCATCACCTGCTGGTAGAACTTGTCAATGGTCAGCACGGCGAAACGGCTGTAGTCCGAAAGAATGTTTTTCCGCAACATGTCCGCCCGGCGGCTGATTTCCGCCTCGTCCGCAATGTCCAGCATTTCCGGAAGCACCTTGCGACGGCTGTCCGCGTCTTGCTTGTCCAAGGCGGCTTCGGGCAGCGCCAGGCAGCGCAAAAAATGCAGTATGCGGGTTTTCATCTCATCCACCGCCTTGTTGGTGAAGGTGATGGCCAATATTTTGCGGAAAAGGAAGGCATCGGCCGGAAAATGCTGCAAGCAAAGGTGTATGTAGGTGACCGCCAAACGGAAGGTTTTTCCGGAACCAGCGGAAGCCTTGTACACTACAAAGGTTTTGGAAGAGCTTGGCGATGCGTGCATGAACAATCTTGTGCGAAAGAATAAAAAGAAAGAAACATTCCGACGAATGTTTCTCCCATGGTGCTGTTTTTGTGGAGCATATGAGATTCGAACTCATCACCTCTTGACTGCCAGTCAAACGCTCTAGCCAAATGAGCTAATGCCCCATTTTTTGAACGTGCAAAAGTATCACTTTTTCAAATACGGGATGCCCCTACATGAAAATTTTTTTTACATCCATGCCGTCGTAATTCCCGGAACTCATCATTAACAGGTTTTTATCTTTCCAATTCTGGGATTTCAACAGCTCAAAAAGCGCTTTGGAATCACAAAAAACCTTCAAATCCGGCCGCTGGAAGGCCGCTAAAACCATGCTTTCGGTAATCGGAGGGAGTTTTTTCAGTGCAATGGCGTGCGGATTGAAATAGACGATGGCCTCATCGGCGGCGTCCATGGTGTGGGCATACTGGGACAGAAAGGATTCCGTCAGGCTGCTGAAGGTGTGCAGTTCCATGCAGGCCACCAGATGACGGGAGGGATCCTTCTCTTTCAGCGCGGAAACGGTGGCTCGGAGCTTGGAAGGCGAATGGGCGAAATCACGGTAAAGGGCCTTGTCCGCATCCTTATACAAACACTC
>JAGAEQ010000075.1 GCA_017613015.1 Bacteroidales bacterium
ATATGCATCAATAAGCTTACCATGGTTATTATACTTAAAATGCAATGAATCTTGATAATCAGGTTTTTCTGAATCGTGATTGTAGGAGACCAACTGTCCGTCCTTATACTGCCATCTGAATTCATCATGCTGCTCTTTCATCTTTTTTTTGGGGCGAACGTTTGGAGTGATTTTCTCATATAATCTGCTGTTCCTGCGAAGCTTTCGGTGTAGTTTGACATGATTTCTGTAAAAAAAGTAATAGCAGTTCAAAACTTGTTTTTCATCAATCATCTGCAATTCGCCTTCCTGTGAATAGGTGAATTGTGTGGTTTTGCTTTGCAGAATATCATATATTTTTATTTTCTTTTCGGTATAACCATCAAAATAAGCATATTTTCTGACGGTATCGGGTATCTCATAGATGGTGTGCACACGGTGCACAGGTCCGTGGAACACTTCGGGCTCGTCCATCTCCGGCCAAGATCTGATACTCGTTTGCGATAATTCCTTTTTCATGAGGGAGCGGGCGGTGGGGTGGGTCAGTTGGTCCAACGTCGGGGCGAGCTGCTCCGGGGTGGTGAGCCGCTGCGCGTGCAGTGCCATCAGCGGCAGCAGGCATGACAGTATGAATGCGGTTCTTTTCATGATTTCAACCCACTGGTTTGTTGAAAAAAATGTTTTTCAGAACGCCACGCCCAGCTTGAAGCCGGCGGTGAAGGCGGTGGGGCTGCCTTTGGGCAGCGCGATGAAGCCGTGGTAGTAGTTGTATTCGTTCTCGTCGCCGATGCCTGCGCCCAGACCTCCGAAAATGTCAAAGACAAAACGGCGGCACACCCATTGGTAGCCCACGCAGCCCATAATGGCTATGCGGTTGTTGTGCAGCCGCTCCCCGCCCTCCTTGGCCTCGTAGCTGAAGGAGGAGAAGGCCACCTCCGGCTTGAGGTAAAAGCCGTTTAAATAATATCCTGAAGGAGTGGATGGTTCATGCTGTATTATGGGGCGAAAAATGAATTTGTAGGCCACCCGGCACAATCCGCCTTGGGAACGGTTGTGGTTGAGCCAGTCGCCGCCCCAGCCGATGACGCCGCCGGTGATCTCCACACTTTGGGTGCGTGTGATGAGCCGTTCGTAGGTCAGTTTGGTGGATCCGCTGAACAGGGAGAGCATGGTCACTTTCAAGTCATTCTTGTAAAAGTAGCTTGGAATTTTGTGGCGGGATTCCGTGGTGTCGTTCTGCTGCGCCTGCGCCCCCGCAAGGCAAAGGAGCAGCAGGCAGGTGATGAGCTGTTTCATGGCTATAGGGTTTGGCCGGAGGCTTGCGCCTCCAGAAATTGTTTGTAGCTTTCCCACAGCACCGCGCCCGCGCAAACAGAGACATTCAGCGAATGCTTGGTGCCTGCCTGCGGGACTTCCAGCACGCCGTCGCACTGGTCCACCACCGCCTGGTCCACGCCCATGACCTCATTGCCGAACACAAAAGCGATGGGGGAGGTCCCGTCCCAGCGGAAACGGTGCAGGGGCGTGCTGCCTTCCACCTGTTCCACGGCGTACACCGTGCAGCCTTGCTGCTGCAGCCGCTGCACGGCTGCCATGGCGGAAGGCAGGTGCTCCCAATCCACGGATTCGGTCGCACCCAAGGCGGTTTTTTCTATTTCCTTATGCGGCGGGCAGGCGGTAATGCCGCAAAGGTACAGTTTTTCAATGCGGAAAGCGTCCGCCGTGCGGAAAACGGAGCCCACGTTGTGCATGCTGCGCACCTGGTCCAGCACCACGCTCACCGGCGTTTTCTCGCTCTGTTTGAAATCGTCCACCGAAAGGCGGTGCAAAGCCTCCATTGTCCGTTTTTCCATGGCTTATTCGTCTCCTTTCCCTATCAGGTCCGGGCGGCGTTCCCGGGTACGTTCCAAGGCTTGCTGGTACTTCCATTCCATAATTTTCTTCTCGTCGCCCGAAAGCAGGATGTCCGGCACGGTATGACCTTCAAAATCATACGGTCGTGTGTAGACCGGCGGCGAAAGCAGCTCGTATTGGAAGGAATCGGACAGGGCGGAAGTCTCGTCGTGCAGCACGCCCGGAATCAGGCGTACAATGGCGTCGGTGAGGATGGCGGCGGGCAGCTCGCCCCCGGAAAGCACGTAGTCGCCTATAGAAATCTCCTTGGTGACAAACAGTTCCCGTATGCGCTCGTCTATGCCTTTGTAATGCCCGCAAAGCAGCATCAGGTTTTCATGCATGGAAAGCGCGTTGGCCATGGACTGGTCCAGCACCGGCGCGTCCGGGGTGAGGAAAATCACCTCGTCATAATGCCGTTCGCTCTGGAGTTTGCGTATGCAGGCGGCAATGGGTTCTATCTTCATCACCATGCCCGATTCCCCGCTGAAAGGGTAGTCGTCCACGCGGTGGTGCTTGTCGGTGGAGTAGTCGCGGATGTTGTGCAAGTGGTATTCCGCCAGCCCCTTGTCGCGGGCCCGCTTCAGGATGGAGACGGAAAAGATGCCCTCAAACATCTCCGGGAACAGGGTGAGGATGTCAAAGCGCATGGCTTATTTCGCTTTTCCTTGGTTGGCCACTTTTTCCATCAATTGCTTCAATTCCTCCGGATCAGCGAGGAAATAGTCCTTGCTAAGCCGCATATCGGCATCAAATTCAAACACGTAAGGGATGGCGGTCGGAATATTGAAGCTGATAATCTCCTCGTTGCTCATTCCCTTGAGCAGTTTGACAATGGCTCTCAGGCTGTTGCCGTGTGCGGCCACCAGCACTTCCTTCTCCGCTTTCAGGGTGGGGAGGATGCGGCTTTCCCAATAGGGCATGATGCGTTCTGCCGTGTCTTTCAGGGCTTCGGTGCCTGGCGTGCTTCCCGCTTCCGTGTAGCGCGGGTCGTGGGAGGGGTGTCTCGGATCGTCAGTAGGGATGGGTTCGGGGGCCACGTCCCAGCTGCGCCGCCAGAGCAGCACCTGGTCTTTGCCGTAGGTTTCGGTGGCTTTCACCTTGTTCATGCCTTGCAGCATGCCGTAATGCTTTTCGTTCAGCCGCCAGCTCTTCTCGACCGGAATCCACAGGCGGTCCATTTCATTCAGGGTCAGAAACAGGGTTTTGACGGCTCTTTTCAGGTAGGAGGTGAAAGCGTAACGAAACTGTATTCCGTTTTCTTTCAGGCGTTTTCCAGCCTCTTTCGCTTCCTGCACGCCTTTTTCGGACAAATCCACGTCCGTCCATCCGGTGAAAAGGTTCGCCTGGTTCCATTCGCTTTCGCCATGCCGTAGTAGTACAAGTTTATACATAACTAAAGGAAATTAGGGTTTATCAAAATTGCAAAGATAGCAAAAAAGGGGATACGGATTCCGCAACGGGCCGTAAAAAATTAGAAAAAAATACGGTAGCAAACGGGAATCCGATTCGAAAAAACCGTATTTTTGCCTTTTAAAACGGAAACTATTTAATAAATTTTTAATATAATGAAAATCAACGATTTTACATCACGCCAGGTGGGACCGAGACCTGCGGACGTGGAGAAAATGCTGCATGTTATCGGTGTCTCCTCCTTGGATGAGCTGGTGGACAAGACCATTCCTGCCGCCATCCGCCTGCCCAAGGCGTTGGATTTGCCCAAGGGCATGAGCGAAAACGAATTCCTGAACCACATTCGGGCGCTTGCCGCCAAAAACAAGCTCTACAAGAGCTATATCGGCATGGGCTATTACAATACTGTGGTTCCGGCTGTCATTCTGCGCAATGTGTTTGAAAACGCCGGATGGTACACCGCCTATACTCCTTACCAGACGGAAATATCCCAAGGCCGTCTGGAGGCCCTGATGACCTTCCAGACCATGGTCGCCGACCTGACCGGCATGCCGCTGGCCAACGCCTCCCTGTTAGACGAGGCCACCGCCGGAGGCGAATGCATGATCATGTTTTACAATTCCCGCAGCCGCCAGGCGGTGAAAGACAATGTCTGCAAGATTTTTGTGGACAACAACGTCTTCCCGCAGACCGTGGACGTGATTCGCACCAACGCGGCGCCCAGGGGCATAGAGGTTGTCATGGGGGATGCCCTCAAGATAGAGCTGGACAACAGCTACTTCGGCGCCATCGTCCAATATCCGGGACAGTTCGGTGAGGTGAACGATTACACCGAATTCATCGCCAAAGCCCACGAAAAGGGCATTTTCGTTGGGGTTGCCTCCGATTTGATGGCCATGGCGGTGCTGAAAGCGCCGGGCGAAATGGGGGCGGACTGTGTCTTCGGTTCGGCCCAGCGTTTCGGAACGCCCATGGGTTTCGGCGGACCGCACGCCGCTTTCTTCGCTTTCACCGAGGCGTTCAAACGCGCTTTCCCGGGACGTATCATCGGCTGGACAGTCGATGCCAAGGGAAACAAGGCCTTGCGTATGGCCTTGGGCATGCGCGAACAGCACATCAAGCGCGAACGCGCCACCTCCAACATCTGCACCTCCCAGGCTTTAGTCGCCATCATGAGCGGCTTCTACGCGGCCTGGCACGGGGCGGAAGGCATTCATTCCATCGCTGCGCACATCCATAAGAAAGCCAAAAAACTGGCCAAGGAAATGGTGAAATACGGCTACAAGCAGCACAACCGCGCCTTCTTCGACACGCTGGCCGTCCAGTGTCCGGTCAAATCGGAAGTGGTGCTGAAGACGGCGGTGGAGCACGGCATCAATTTCCGTCCGATCTGCGAGGAGTGCATCGGCATCAGCATTGACGAGACCACCACCCGCGAGGACATCGCCGACATTTTGAAGGTGCTGGCCCTTGCGGCGGGCAAGACCTACGAGCCTTTCCAGTGCGAGTGCCAATGCCATTGCCAGGAAGAGGCCGACGAGACCATTCCGGCGAACTTGCAGCGCACGACTCCTTACCTTTCGCATCCGGTTTTCCAGAGCTACCATTCCGAAACGGAAATGATGCGCTATATGAAGAAACTGGAAGTCAAGGATTTGTCCTTAAACCGCGCCATGATTCCGCTGGGCAGCTGCACCATGAAGCTGAACGCGGCGGCGGAAATGCTGCCCCTCAGCTGGGCCGAATTTGGCGCCATCCATCCCTTTGTCCCTGAGGACCAGGCGGAAGGCTACCTTGAAATGATACATGACATGGAGGCCATCCTCTGCGAAGTGACCGGATTTGCCGGCATCTCCCTGCAGCCCAATGCCGGTTCCGCCGGTGAGTACAGCGGCCTGACCGTCATCCGCAACTACCATATCGCCAAGGGGCATGCCGACCGCAATGTCTGCCTGATTCCCGCCTCCGCCCACGGCACCAACCCCGCTTCGGCGGCCAAGGCCGGTATGGACATCGTGGTCGTGAACTGCGCCGCCAACGGAGATGTGGATATGGCTGACCTGAAAGCCAAGGCGGAAGCCAACAAGGACCGCCTGGCCTGCCTGATGATCACCTATCCCTCCACACACGGCATTTTCGAAGAGGCCATTTTGGACATCATCCGGATTATCCACGAAAACGGCGGTCTGGTTTACATGGACGGTGCCAATATGAACGCCCAGGTCGGCCTGACCTCCCCGGGCTTCATGGGAGCCGACGTGTGCCACCTCAACCTGCACAAGACCTTCGGCATGCCTCACGGCGGCGGCGGTCCCGGAGTGGGCCCCATCGGAGTGTCCGCGGAGCTGGTGGACTTCCTGCCGAAGCATTCCCAGGTGAAAGTGGGAGGCCCGAAAGGCAACGCCATGAGCGCGGCCCCTTACGGAAGCGCCATGTTGCTCCCCATCACCTACGGCTACCTGAAAATGCTCGGTGCCGAAGGCCTGACCGACGCCACGCGCTATGCGATTCTGAACGCCAATTATCTCCGCGCCCGTCTGGAAAAACACTACAAAATATTGTATACCGGCACCAACGGCATGTGCGGTCACGAAATGATAGTGGATTTCAGCGCGTTCAGCC
>JAGAEQ010000076.1 GCA_017613015.1 Bacteroidales bacterium
ACTGTATCTGACGATTACATACGCTCCGTACAAAACGAACTGAACCTCCGACCAAGAAAACTCTTGAACTTTGACACTCCCAAATCTAAATTTTTACTATCTTTGCATCATGGTGTTGCACTTCGTAGTTGAATCTACAGATAAAAAATTCCTTGGCGTCATAAAATATTTGCGAGGGCTTTCACGTTATTTATTTTTAAGGTTGAATCTTTTTCGGGAAAAATGCCGGGAAAAGAAGAAAGAGTGAAGTAATAAAACACCTCAGAATGAAACTATCGCAATTCAAGTATTTTTTGCCGCAGGAGCAGATTGCGCTGCATCCGCTGGAAGACCGTGACGAAGACCGCCTCATGGTGGTGGACCGTAAAAAAGGGACAATCACGCACCGCTTGTTTAAGGACATTACCGAATATTTCGACAATCAGGATGTGATTGTCCGCAACAATACCAAGGTGCTGCCGGCCGTGCTGGTGGCGCAGAAGGAGAACACGGACACCTTCATCAATGTGTTTCTGCTGCGCGAACTGGAGCAGGAGAGCCGCTTGTGGGACGCGCTGGTGGATCCGGCGCGTAAAATCCGCATCGGGAACAAGCTGTATTTTGACGACGGCAGCTTGGTTGCCGAAGTGATTGACAACACGACATCCCGGGGTCGGACGCTGAGGTTCCTGTATGCGGGCACCTACGAGGAGTTCCGCGCGAAATTGTTGTCTTTGGGCCAGATGCCCTTGCCGGACAGTATTTTGCGTCTTAGGGACGTGGAGGCCTGCGATCAACAGGACTACCAGACCATTTATGCGCAGAAGGAGGGGGCGGTCACTTCACCTTCCGCCGGGCTTCATTTTACCAAACGCATATTCAAGATTTTGGAAATCAAAGGCGTGGATTGCGTGGACATTACCTTGCACGCGGGCATAGGCAATTTCCGTGAAATCGATGTGGAGGATTTGGCCAAGCATAAGATAGATTCGGAGGAGATGGAAATCACCCCGGAAGCGGCACAGCGCATCAATGCCGCCAAGGAGGGCGGACACCGCGTCTGCTGCGTGGGCACCACTTCGCTGAAGGCCTTGGAGTCCTCTGTATACATGTCCGGTATGATCAAGCCCTACAAAGGCTGGACTAACAAGTTCATTTTCCCACCTTATGACTTCCTGTCTGCCGACGCCCTGCTGACCAATTTCAACCCGCCCCAGTCCGGCATGCTGATGATTGCTTGTGCCTTCGGCGGTTACGAATTGATTATGAAGGCTTACAAAGAGGCCTTGAATGAGCGTTACCGCTTTTTGCCTTATGGTGACGCCATGCTGATTATCTGATGCAGGCTCCGCTGAATCTGCTGGGGATAGACATTGGGAACACCCGCGCCAAAGCCGCTGTGTTCTCCGATGGGCGGCTGCTTGCGTTCTGCAGCGGGGATGATTTGGACCTTTCCCTGCTGGAGGAGTGGAAGGCGCGTTTCGCCTTGCGGCACGCCATGCTGTCTGCGGTGGCGGAAAACGCGGCTTTGCCCTTGGCCGCCTTGGAAAAACTGTTCACGCTGCATTTCCCTTCGCTTGCACAGCTTCCGCACATCCGTATGCGCTATTTGACCCCGGAGACCTTGGGTACGGACCGTCTGGCCTGTGTGGCGGGTGCGGCCGCGCTGTATCCCGGGCGTAACGTCCTGACACTGCAATGCGGCACCTGCCTGACTACGGACCTGCTGACGGCGGAGGGCGTGTACGAGGGCGGCGGCATCGCGCCGGGCTTGCAGATGCGTTTCAAGGCGCTGCATGCCTTCACCTCCCGTCTGCCCCAGGTGGAGGCGGATTTGGAGGCCCCCTTGGAGGGAAAGAGCACCACGGCTTCCTTACAGGCCGGTGTGTGGCACGGCTACTTGGCGGAGTGCGAGGGGATGATTCAAAAATATCAGGCTGTTTATGAGAATCTTGCGGTGATTCTGACCGGAGGGGACGCGGCTGCGGTGAAAGATAAACTGAAAATGTGTACCTTTGCGCACCCGAATTTGGTGTTGTTCGGGCTGACGCTAATGTTGCGATATGATATTGAAAAACTGTAAATTAGTAAAAATACTCCTTTGTTTGCCCTTGCTTTTGCCGCTTCGGTCGGTGGGGCAGGACAATTTGAGCAGCCCGTATTCGCGTTTCGCCTGGGGGCGTATGCAGCCGCGCATGTCCGTGGCGGGGCGGGGGATGGGAGGCGCTTCCTACGCCTACCGCAGTCCGGTCTGCATCAATGTGAAGAATCCGGCGTCCTACACCGCTTTCGATTCCTTGAGTTCCCTGATTGAGACCGCCATGAGCTACGATTTTCATGTGTTGCAGGAGGGTGGCGAACGGCAGCAGGGGAGCACCATGGCCTTGGATTACTTGTATATCGGCCTTCCGGTGGCTTCTCGCTGGAAGACCGCTTTCGGCATACAGCCTTTCTCTACGGTCAGCTACGCCTACTCTTACGAGGATGACGCATTGGCCCGCAATGACATAGGTTCGGGCGGCACGTATGAAATCTTTTGGGGCAACGCCTTCCGTTTCACGAAAAACTTTTCCGTGGGGCTTCAGGCCTCCTACCTCTTCGGCACCGCCGTGCGCACCCATGAGCTGCGTTTCGCGGATGCGGATTACCTTTCGCTTCGGACGACGGACGAGTCCGAGTTTCGGGGGCTGCTGTTGCAGGGCGGATTGCAGTACGACATTCCCATAGGGCGGAAAAATCTGGGCTTCGGCCTTTCCTACACCCCTTCCGTACCGGTGTTGATCCGTGCCGACCAGCGTCTTTACCGCTTGGGTTACCGAGTGCTTTCCGGTTCGGAGGAAGTGACGGATACCTTGGCTTGGGACGAGGCGGACTCCCGGGCGAACCGCAAGGAGGTGTGCAACCCGACGGTGTTCGGCTTTGGCCTTTCCTTGTCGGAATCCGAGCGTTTTTGGGCGGGGGCGGATTTCACCTGGTCGGGATGGAGCCGTTTTTCCATAGGCGGGATTTCGGATTCCTTGGCTGATTCCTGGCGGGCTTCGCTTGGCGGACGCTGGACCCCCAACGTCTCAGGCTCCCGCTACCTGTCGAAAGTGGCATATTCCATGGGCGTATTTTACGAGAAGGACGCCGTGCTTGTCGGGACAGAGCCTTTGCATCGCATGGGCTTGAGCGTGGGCTTCTCCTTCCCGATGAAAAAAAGCAAAACCCGTGCGGGCCTGTATTTGGAGAGCGGATCCTACGGAGTGGACGCAAACACAGGCATTCACGAGCAGTACCACAAGCTGACCTTCCTCTTGCAGTTGCACGAGGCGTGGTACAAACGCGGGAAATTGGAATGATTTTTGTTTAAACAGAATAAAACTAATTTAAAAGGTATATACTATGAAAAAGAAGTTGCAGGTACTTTGCTTGACGGGCTTGATGCTGATGCCTTTCCTGAAAACCGGCGCCCAGTCCAAATACGGGCCGGACAGCGCGAATTGCGTAATGCACATTTCCCTTTACCGGGACGATTACAGCAAAAAGAAATACGAGGACGCCTATCCGCATTGGAAAGCCGTGCTGGAGAGCTGCCCCATGGCCAGCAAGAACACCTTTGTGCATGGACCGGCCATTCTGGAATTTAAGATCAAACAGGCGAAGACTGCCAAGGATACTACCTCTTATAACCAGTATGTCAAGGAGTTGTTTGACTTGTTCGATTTGCGTAAGAAGTGCTACCCGGAGGACGAGGGCTATTGTTTGGGCCAGATCGGATTCTACACCATGAAGTACCGGGCCAGCCAATACGAGCAGGCGTATGAGGATTTGAAGAAGTCTGTGGCTTTGAGCGGCTCCTCCACGCCTCCCGCCGTGCTGAACATGTACATACAGACCGCGGAACGCTATATGAAGAACAAGGGTCTGGAGACAGATGTGGTGCTGAACGCCTACGATGAAATCACGGAAGTGCTGGACGAAGTGCTGGAAACCAGTGAGGAGGCTTTCAACAAGGTGATACAGCATATGTATGTGCTGCGCGAGCAGATGGACAGCGCCCGTCGTGGCGAACTGGACAGCACGGTGATGAACGACGCCATTTTCGAAGTGCGCTATGAGGAGTTCCAGAAGGATTCGACCAAGACCTACAAAACCTATAGCAACTACACCAAGGTGGCGCACAACATCGATGTGGTGGTCTCCAAGTATGCGACCTGCGATCGTTTGGACAGCATTTACAGCAAAAAACTGAAAGTCTCCAAAGAGGAGCGTATGCTGCGGCAGATGGTCAAACTGTACAACAAGAAGCACTGCTCCTCGCCGACCTATGTGGAGGCCATTCGGGAGCTGCATAAAATCGCGCCCACGGCGAACACCGCCTATTACATGGGCACCGCCTCCTTCCAGGAGCGCAACTACAGCCAGGCCGTCACTTATTTGGAAGAGGCCCTGTCCCTTTTCGAAAAAGAGTCTGACATCGTCAAGACCTACCTGATGCTTGGCGAGACCTACCGCCAGCTGAAGCAGTATTCCACCGCCCGCGAGTACGCCTACAAGATTCTGAAACGCAATCCGACCAACGGACGTGCCTATATCCTGATTGGAGACCTGTATTCCGAGTCCGGATGCAACACCGAGGTGCCGGGCGCTGCCAACTGGGCCGCCGCCGACAAGTACAGCAAGGCCATGGCCGTTGCCGCGACCACCAGGGATGTGGACGAGAAGCAGCAGAAAGTGTACGAGGACGCGCAGCAGAAGCTCTCCAGCACCTCCGCCCATTTCCCCAAAGCGGAAACCTATTTCCAGCGGGGCCTGCAAAAAGGGCAGTCTTTCCGCGTGGAATGCTGGATAGGGGAAACCACCACGGTGCGGTAGGGGCATGCTCCGACGGTTCCGTAAACGAAAAGCGATGGTCGCCCTTGCGGGGGCGATTGTCGTTTGTATGTCCTGCCGTAACGACGAAGCCGTTGTCTCCCAAGTCTGTCATAAGGAGGAGGGGCCTACGGAAATCACGGAGGATTTGTTGGTTTATGTCAGCCGTTCCGGTGGAATTTCGTATGTGTTTTCGGCACCGCTTTATTATGTGTATCCCAGTCCCAAATCCTTGCAGGTGACTCCCAAAGGCTTGAAAATTGTCAGCTTCAACGCGGACGGGGACTCCGCCATGGCGCTGACCGCCGATTACGGCATCCACAGGGAGAATGAGCGTCTGATGGAGGCCAAGCGCCATGTGGTGATACGTAACCTGCAAAGCGGGGAGGTGGTGGAGACGGAGCACATCATTTGGGATATGAACCGCCGCCGCCTGTATTCCAACACTCAGACGAGGCAGCTGCGTCCCGACGGTTCCGTGTACATCGGGGAGAGTTTTGAGTCGGACGAGCAGTTCGAACAATATACCATTGTGAAACCGAAATTATTGTTGTACGAGGAATAGCCCTCCGGTGGGGCGGCGCTTAGGGCCGCCTTGGCGCCGGGTCTTTCCCGTTTTTGCATAAATGTAGAAAAATGCGCAGCATCCGATTCCTTTTTTGTATGTTGCCGCTGATGGCGGCGGCAAGCCTTTCTTTGGCGCAGACCCCGGAGGAGAATTTGCAGAAATACCTGCATTTCAAGGAGCGTCTGCATAGCCGTTTCATGTTTTACACGGGCGATGCTTCCGTGCAGGGCACGCATCTGCCGATGGAGTTGCGGAAAACCGATGCTTCGGGTAAGCGTGTCGTCTATTGGGCGGACGGCACTTGGTGGCAGGGGCATTATGTCGCCGTGCTGGCCACGGAATACCGCCGCCTGCGACAGGAGGGAGACAGTGCCGGGCAGGCCGCGGCTTTGGAGGAATTGCGTCAGGCGTTGCGGGTGTACGACCGCTTGGACCTTGCGGCGGAAAGCTGCTGGGGCGGAACGCCCAGCTTGAACGGCTTCTATCTGCGGGACGATGTGCCGCAATCCTTGGCGGACACCTTGGGTGCGGAGGTCGTACGTAGCGACTACCAACGCCGTTGCGGCGACACGCTGACCACTTCCAACGGGCCTTCCCAGGACCAGGCCTGGGCCACCTTCCTCGGGCTGGCGCTGACGCTTCGTCTGGTGGACGGGGCGGAGGCCGCCGATGTGCGGGCCAAGGCGGAGGAAGTGGCGCAACGCATGGTGAAAGGCATGCAGTACACGGATGCCAAAGGCAAGGGGCATTGGCAGGTGATGAATCCGGTCAATGGCCTGCTGGTGCAGAAGGAAGGGGACATACAGTGGCTGAAATACGCGCATGCTAAAGCCTGCGAGGCACTGACGGGGCGTCCGGAGGATTTCGCCCAGGCAACCAGCGCGGCTTCCCGTCGCACCTTCAAGTTCATCCAGAACCATTTTTTTGTGGACAAATACGGCCATTTCAACTGGTATGGCGTGTTGGCGCTGTCCACCGTCATCCATGAGAAGGGAAGCCAGGGTGAGTGCATGTACGATTGGCTGGTGGACCGGACGCAGTCGCTTGCCAAAAAACGGCCTGATTTGCAGCAGCCCATACTGTTCCCGCATTTCCCCCTGATCAGTCTGCTGCTGTATCCTGAACAGCCCGCCCATCCGCAGCCTGCTTCCTTGTACGAGGATTTGCTGAACACGGCTCCAGCCGAAGGCGGCTTCCGTGTCACCCGGGACGATGCGGTGTCGCAGAGCCCGGCTCCCTGGCATACGCTTTCGCTTTTCTGCCCTTGGCACAATGCGGACGAAGGGGAGTACAATATGCTGGATTACATGCTGCTATATAATTTGTACCGTTTGGTCTACCCTTGATGCTGCGGCATTTTTGCGGAACGCGGCCTTTGCCGCTTAGCGCAGAAAAATATCCTCCGGATAGGCGATATGGGTCAGGGTTAGGGCGTGAGCCGGAACGGAAGTTCCTGCCATACAACGGTTTTTCGCTTCAATGAGGCGGCGGAATCCGGCTTCGTCACATTTTCCCCTTCCCACGTCCAACAGGCTGCCCACTATGGCGCGCACCATGTTGCGCAGAAAGCGGTTGGCGGTGATTTCGAAGACCCACACATCCCCTTCCTGCCGCCAGCCGGCTTCGGAAACTGTGCACAAATTGGTGGCGGTCTGGGTATGGGCTTTGGAGAAACTGGTGAAGTCGCGGTATTCGCGCAGCAGTGCAGCGCAGCGGTTCATCGCGTCCATGTCAGGCTGGAAGTAAAGCCGGAGCGCGGAATCCAGCACAAAAGGGTTTTTCCGCAGGCTGACGCGGTATTGGTAGGTCCGGGAAAGCGCGTCGAAACGGGCGTGGGCTTCCGCTTTGACCGGCAGGATGTCATAAATCACAATGTCGTTGGGAAGGAAGGCGTTGAGGCGGTAGAGCCACTGCGCCTTTCCCGAAAGGAGGTCGGTGCCGGTGTCTATGTGGGCGTAGAAATCCGAAGCGTGCACGCCGGTGTCGGTGCGTCCGGCCCCTGTAAGGTTGACGGGATGATGTAACAGTTTGGAGCATACATGCTCTATGCATTCCTGCACACTGGGCTGCCCGGGTTGTATTTGCCAGCCGAAATAGTTGCGTCCGTTATAGGCTAAATGGAGGAAGTATCGCATGGTTTACGGGATTGGGTTTCGGCCTGCTTGCAGGCGTGGCGTATGCCGCAGCTGTCACACTGGGGTTTGCGTGCGGTGCAGACATAGCGTCCGTGCAAAATCAGCCAATGGTGGGCGCGGGGAATGTCCGCCTCGGGAATGTGGGCGACCAATTGCCGTTCCGTCTCCAAAGGCGTTTTAGCGTTGGTACTGAGTCCGATACGCGCCGCCACCCGGAACACATGGGTGTCCACGGCCATGGCGGGTTTCTGGTAAATCACTGAAACCACGACATTGGCGGTTTTCCGTCCGACGCCGGGCAGCTGCTGCAAATCCTCTATGTTGTCCGGAACCACGCCCTGGAAACGCTGCGTCAGCATAGCTGCCATGCCTTGCAGGTGCTTGGCTTTGCTGTTCGGGTACGACACGCTCCGGATGTGCGCGAGAAGGTCCTCCACACTGGCTTTGGCCATGCTTTCCGCATCGGGATAGGCGGCGAACAGGGCGGGGGTCACCATATTGACCCGTTTGTCCGTGCATTGGGCGGACAGCATGACCGCGACCAACAGTTCGAAAGGGTTGCGGTAGTGCAGCTCGCTGGACGCTTCCGGCATCTGTTTCCGGAAATACTGAATGATGTAGGCGTAACGCTCCTTGGTTGTCATTTTTCCAAACGTTCGTTCAGGCTGAGAATGTGTGTATTGCCCGGATAGGCCCGGTTCAGGTGGCTTTGGATGCGCCTGAGCAGGTCCGCGTCCGCGCTTTCAGAGAAAAACGCCCGGGTACCCACCCGCTGGTAAAAGACAGGCAGCACGGCGAGGTCATCCAAGTTGTTTTCTATCAGTTCTTCCAAAAAGGCGCGGCAGGAAAGGAAATGGGTCTGGTAGCAGCTGTCCAGGGCAGGACCTAACTGGCTCAGGCTGTCGCTTTGCTGCGCCCGTTTGAAAATCCGGCTCAGGGAGTCGGTGAGGCGGTACATGGCGTCCACACGGCGGTTGGCCTCCCACAGCAGCTGGGAGGAAGTGTTTCCGGAAACCCGGTAGCTCCGTTTGAGGTCGGTGGCGTCCCCTTGGAAAGTCAGCCTGTCTTCCCCTCCGCCGATAAAGGAAAGGAAGTTGGTGTCGGACAGGCGCAATCGGAAAATGCTGGTCTCCTCCTGATGAAAACGGTGGAGAAAATCCCCGTTCACTAACAATAGGGTGTCCCGGCACACAATGCCGTCCGGAAGCAGCTCGTCCAAATAGAGGACATCGGCTTCGCAATGCTCGAAACTCCCCGTCAGACAGAAGTCTTTGGAGTGGCAGCCGCAAAGCAGCAGCGGCAGTAGGGGGAGCAGACGGAACAGACGTTTGGTCATTTGCTTCTTCCGAAAAGACGCAGCAGGAAAAGGAAGAGGTTGATGAAATCCAAGTACAGGCTGAGGGCGCAGAACACGGCCACTTTCCGTGCGGTGTCGCTATCCGCCTCCATGTAGGCGCTCATGCGCCGTATGCTGTTCACATCCCAGGCCGTCAGACCGGCGAAAATGATCACGCCGCCGATGCTGATGAACCAGTCGAAGCGGGTGCTGTGGGTGAACACGCTCACCAAGGAGGCAATCACTAGTCCGATCAGTGCCATGAAAAGAATGGAGCCGAAGCGGCTGAGGTCCATGCGGGTGACGTATCCGGCAAGCGCCATGGCCCCGAACATGCCGGCGGCAATCAGGAAGCAGGTGGTGATGTTCGCGCCCGAATACACGAGGAAGATGCTGCTCAGGCTAATGCCCATCAGGAAGGAATACAGTATGAACAGCAGGATCAGGGTGGAGGTTTTCATTTTGTGCAGCCCTATTGACATGGCAATCACCATGACAAAGGGGCAGAACATGACGAGCCAGCCGAACCCGCTTAAGCCAGTTTCGGTATACATGAGCATGTACAGTCCGGATTGGGCGAACAGCCAGGCGGTGGCGGCGGTGATGCCCAAGGCCACAAACATCCAGGTGAACACGTTGCGCATCAGCAGGGAGGCGCTTTCTTCAAAAACGGGGGCGGCCATGCTGTCCTCATGGGAATGAAAAGGGGTGAGTTCCATAATTTTTTTTGTTTTATTTTTAATGGTCTTTACTCAATGCGTCTTTTCAACGAGGCAGGCGGAAAATTATTGCCTTTGTCGGCATATTTTTGTTTTTGCGGCCTTTTTTTGTTTGCCTGCCGCAATTATTTTGGGCCGCATTTGGGCGTTGCATTGTTTTTTGCGCTACCTTTGCAGTGATAAACACCGGCGGTTGCAAGCCTGCCGCCACTAAGCGTAAAACAAGGTGAAAGTAAAGATTGTCAATACATCCAAACACGCGCTTCCGGCTTATGAAACCAAATTTTCCGCCGGAATGGATTTGCGTGCGAATCTTTCGGAGGACGTGGTGCTGCATCCCATGGAGCGCTGCCTTGTCCCCACGGGACTGTTCATGGAACTGCCGGAAGGCTATGAGGCGCAGATACGCCCCCGCAGCGGACTGGCCCTGAAGCACGGAATCACGGTGCTGAATTCGCCGGGCACCATCGATGCCGATTACCGGGGGGAAATCAAAATCATTCTGGTCAATCTGTCCCAGGAGGCCTTTGTCATACGGGACGGCGAACGTGTGGCGCAAATGCTGGTGGCCCGCCACGAACAGGTGGAATGGGTGGAAGTGGAGGCCTTGGACGAGAGTGTGCGCGGCGCGGGCGGATTCGGACATACCGGCAAATAGGCGGCGATGAGGAAAAAGGCGCTTGTCTGGATTTTCGTTCTCTGCCTGAACGTGTTGCTTGCCCCCTCCGTTTTGCAGGCGCAGCGCAAGGCCGCCAAGGCGGAAAAAACGCCGTCGTCCGTGCTTCCGGAAAAGGCGCGTTTGGCCAATACGGCTTTGTTTGTGGACGCGGTGAAGGAGCGGCTGCTGGAGAATTACGATGTGGCGGAGTCCATGCTGCATCGGGTGCTGGCGGTGGAACCCGACCACGACGCGGCCCATTACGAGCTGGCTGTCATCCTGACCTTGAAAGGGCGTGTGCAGGAGGCCATACAGGAGGTGAAGACCGCCGAGCGTTGCGACCCGGAAAACATGTGGTACAAGGTCATGCTGGGCGATTTGTACAACCAGACGCAGCAGCCGGAGAAAGCCGCCCCGTATTGGAAATTTCTTGCGCAGCGGCAGCCTGACAATTTGGAATACTTGAACAATTACGCCTATGCCCTGCTTCAGCAGGAGAAGTTGAAGGAGGCGGTGGAGGTGTACGAGCTCATGCAGCGTCAGCTCGGGCTCAACGAGCAGCTGAGCGAGACCAAGAAAACCGTTTGGCTGTACCTGAACAAGCCAGACAAGGCCGTGGCCGAACTGGACGCCCTGATTGCGGCCTATCCCGCCGAGCCCAACTACCTGGTGGAGGCCGCGCAGATTTACATGAGCGCCCATAAGGAGGCCAAGGCGGTGCCATATCTGGAAAAGGCGCAGCAATTGGATTCGAACAACGGCACCCTGCTCATGATGCTGTATGACTATTATGCGGGACACCGCAAGGAAAAAGAGGCGGACGCCTGCATGGACCGTATCATGCGGAACGCCGGGGTGAGCCTGGAGACAAAGATGAACGCCCTGGATGAGTTTTACCGTCAGGCTTCCACCTCCAGGGACACGACGGTGTTTAACCGGGTCTACCGTTGGCTGGATTTGGCCATTCAGACACATCCGCAGGCGGCGGGGCTGTTTTCGGCAAGGGCATACTTGCGGTTGATGCAAGGAAGGGGGGCGGAGGCGATTCCGGATTTGGAGGCTTCGCTGCAACGGGATTCTTCCCAGTACAACACTTGGAAAATGTATATGCTCATGCTGTTGGAGACCGACCAGCCTGCCCGGGCGGCGGCGGCGGGCGAGGAGGCGGTCCGGCTTTTCCCCACGCAGGCCCTGCCGTATTATGCGATGGCATGTGGCGCCATGGATGAGCGGGATTTCGACCGCGCGGTTTCCGAACTGGAGACCGCTTGCCGCTATGCGGAGGACCAGCCTGCCCTTTTGGCGGACATTTACCGTCTGATGGCCATCGTTTACGAAGAGCAGGGGCAGTTCTCCAAAGCGGAGGAGGCCCGGGAGCGGCAGCGGGGCTTTCAGCAGCAGCTGCGGAACAAACCGAAACACAAATAACCAAGCGATTTTCACCAGATGGCGCGTTATCCACGGAAAGATTCCGAACACCTTGTCGGAGAGGTGATAGAGAAAATGCTGACAGAGACCAATCTGGCGCGGCCTTACTTGGAGCGGAAAACGGTCGCGGTGTGGAAGGAGCTTGTCGGTCCGGCACTGATGCGCTATGTCAGCAAGGTGGAGCTGAAAGGGGACACCCTGTATGTGCATGTGATTTCCCCATTGGTCCGCAACGAATTGATGCTCTTGCGGGAGGACATTCTCTATAAAATGCACCGCGAGATTGACGAGCGGCAGCTGCGGCGGATTGTGATCAGGTAAGGGGATTTTTCTGTTCGTTTCTGTTTGCCTTTCAGCCCCGTCTTTCCTATCGCTTTTTTTTGTATCTTTGCAGCTTTGTGTCGTATAAAGCGAAAAGAAATTTAATACCATGAATAAGAATACGTTAATAGGACTAGTACTGATTTTCGCATTGTTTTTGGGCTATAGCGTCTACATTTCCCCTTCCAAGGAGGAGAGGGCGGAGATGCAGCGGCAGCATGATTCCATGGTGGCCGCGCAGGAGGCG
>JAGAEQ010000077.1 GCA_017613015.1 Bacteroidales bacterium
GGTGAAGTCCCAGCCGATGCTCATCAGCATGGTGGTGTTCAGCCCGATGTTGCCGTCGCCGCCGTTGTGGAACTCCTTGAAGGCACCCCAGTCCTTCTTTTTCCAGGTGCCAGGCACATCCACCGGAATCACTTTGACCGCCAGCGCGGCCTTCTCTCCCGGCTTCACGAAGTCGGTGACGTTGATGTAGTCCTGCACGAACATGCCGTGAATGGAGCTGAGCAGGTTGCCGTTCACCCAGACTTCCGCGTGGTAGTTGATGCCGTCGAACTGCAGCCAGATCTGTTTGCCGGCGTAATCGGCGGGAACCTCGAATTCGGTGCGGAACCAGCGGGTGTAGTAGTCGCGCCCCACCTGCGAAATGTCCGGAATCAGCCCCTTCTGCACCTTGTTGTTCAGGCCGTAATAGGGCTCAGGCACCTTTTTGTTGAAAACGTCGGTGTTCAGCACGGTGCCGGGTACGATGGCGGGCAGCCAGCCTTCGGTGGAAAATCCGGGCCGGGACATCTCCTCCGGTGTGGCTTTCAGCTCGTTCTGCGGCAAGGTCAGCCAGTCATAGTTTCCCTGATGGCCGCTTTTCGAATCAAGGCGGATGCGTTGTTGCGCCTGGGCGGTAAGAATCATCAGGGCCAGCAGCAGGGCCGCCATGCCGCGTAGAAGGTGGGTGCGTAGTTTCATAAAATTGTATTTCAAATAGTTAATCTTCAGAAATTTCTTCAATATACTCCCTGTACTTGGTATACACATTGGCCCGGGAGATAAAGCCGTGGTATTTTCCGGACTCGTCAATGACCGGAATATTGTAGTTGCCTGAGGTCTCGAACTTGCGCACCACGCTGAACATGGATTCCTCCGGATGTATGGATTCTTTGGGCACAAAGGCGTATTCGTCCACCGGATGGTTGAGGTTTTCCGGGTGGAAAATCAGCTGCCGCACGTCGTCCAAAATGACCAATCCGTAGAAAATCCCCGCCTTGTCCACCATAGGGAAGATGTTGCGCTTCGATTTTTCAATGACCTTGGTCAGATCGAGCAGCGTGGCGTCGGGCAGGACACACTGGAAATCATTTTCGATAAAGTCGGAAACCTTTAATTGGTTCAGCGCCTGTTTGTTCTTGTCGTGGGTAATCAGGTCGCCCTGTTGCGCCAAGGGTTTGGTGTAGACCGAATATTTTTCGAAGGAATAGAACAGTATATAGGAAGATACCGCACACAGTATCAATGGAATCAAGAGTTGGTAACCGCCGGAAATCTCGGCGATGAGGAAAATGGCCATCAGGGGCGCATTCATGATGCTGCCCATCACACCGGCCATGCCCGCCAAGGTGAAATTGATGACGGAAAGGTTCAAACCGAGGAAGGTGTTGCAGAAGGTGATCAGGATGTATCCCGTGATGCCGCCGACAAAAAGCGAGGGGGCGAACACACCTCCGATACCGCCCGCCGCATTGGTGAAGGCGGTGGCGAAGGGTTTGAGCAGCAGCAGGGCAATCAAAAATAGCAGCAGGGTTATGTCGCTGAATTGCAGTTTGTAGAGCGGACTGTTGTTGAACACCACTTCCCCTTTGCCGTTCATGATGTTGGCTAACATGTCGTATCCCTCGCCGAAAAAGGTGGGGAAAACGAAAATCAGCAGGCTCAGAATGCTTCCGCCGAGAAGGATTTTAAAGGCTGGTTTTTTGATTTTTTGGAAGCGTTTGCTGACCCATTCGTTGCTCCGGATAAAGTACACCGAAATAAATCCGGTGAGAATGCCTAAAATAATGTACCAGATAAGGTTCTGCATCGCATAGTCCAAATCGGATGGTATTTCATTGAACATCACATCTTTTCCTAAAAAAAGATAGGAAAAGGAGGTGGCGGTCACCACCGAGACCAGCAAGGGGAGCAGGGCGGCGGTGGTCATGTCCAGCATCAGTATTTCAATGGCGAACAGCATGCCTGCGATGGGGGCGTTGAAAATGGCGGCCACCGCTGAAGAGGTGCCGCAGGCGGTCAGGAGAATCAGCGACTTGGGACTCAGGCGGAAAAGCGATCCCAATTGGGAGCCGATGGCGGAACCGGTCAGGGCGATGGGGGCCTCCAATCCGACCGAACCTCCGAATCCGACGGTCATTGTACTGGTAATCAGCGAGGAATACGTGTGGTGCCGTTTGATTTTCCCGTTGTTCCGGCTGATGGCGTACAGAATCTTGGTCACGCCGTGGCTCAGGTCATCCTTGACAAAATAGCGGATAAACAGTACGGTAAGCGTGATGCCGATGATGGGGAAGGCCAGGTACAGCAAATTGAATTCCGTGTTGGGAAAGGCGTTTTGCAGCAGGCGGTGGGTGTAGAAAACGGAGTTTTTCAGGATGATGGCGGCTGAAGAGGACACCACGCCGACCACAATACTCAGCATGAGTACGATTTTTTGTTCTGAAACCCGGGAGAACAGGCTTCGGATGACTTTCCGGATTTTCGGTTCAGTATTCATAGCCTGCAAAGGATTGGATCATGGAGAAAGCCAGCACCCATTTCACCCCGTCGGGGTCGGTGTACTGGAGCTTCAGTTCTTTATGTGTGAGCCTCAATATTTTATAAGTCCGAGAGACAGAGGAGTAGCGCGTGGTGAACGTCATGTCCAGCTTTTCCTTGTTGTCGTCGAACACCCAGGAGCCGTCGCTTTTCAGAATGGTGCTGCCGCTGTAATAGGTGATGAGTACCGTGCCGGTTTTGTAGAGTTCCCAGGTGCCGTCCACGGATTCCACTTCGCTCGGGCTTTCCGTGGCGGTTTTGCTGCCGTTTTTGTAGACGGAGCTCAATTCCCAAATGCCCCGGATGCGGTTTTCGGGTTTGGAAAAGCTAATCCACGGACCGTCCTCGTATTTCTTACAGGAAGACAGGCTGATAAGGCAGCACAGCAACAGACCGGCGAATGGCAGTGTCTTTTTCATGGGCAAAAAAGCCGGTCTCCGCGCGGGAAACCGGCTTTGGAATATAAACGATTATTTCACAGGAATATTAACCAATGTCTCAACCAGGAATTTCCAGAATTTGTCCACACTTTCAATGTTCACTTTCTCATCGGGGGAGTGCGGATGCATAATGGTCGGACCGAAGGAGATCATGTCCCAGTTGGGATATACGCCACCCAGCAGTCCGCATTCCAGACCGGCATGTATGGCTTTGATTTCCGGATCTTTGTTGAACAGTTTGCGGTAGGTGGCCATCATGGTTTTCAGGATGGGGGATTCCATGTTGGGTTTCCATCCCGGGTAGGCGCCGGTCAGGCTGATTTCCGCACCGGCCATTTCGGCTATGGCGCTCATGCGCTCGCCGACCGCTTCCTTCGCGGAATCCACAGAGCTGCGGAGCAGGCACATGACGGTCACTTTGCCGTTTTCGGATTTGATAATGGCGAGGTTGGAGGAGGTTTCCACCAGTCCCTTCATGGAGTCGCTCATGCGGAGCACGCCGTTCGGCAGTGCGTACACGGTGTTGATGACGTTCTTCTGGCAGGCTATTTCCATCACTTTTGCCGGCGTGTCGGCGGCTTTCACTTCGATTTTGCCGTCGGGTTCGGTCAGGGAGAACTCGTTTTTGACGGTTTGGGCGAATTGGGCGGCTAATTTCTCGAAAGCGGCGGCTTTGTCAGCGGGCACGGCCACGGTGGCAAAAGCTTCTCTCGGGATGGCGTTGCGCAGGCTTCCGCCGGTAATGGAGGAGATGCGCATTCCGCATTCCTTGGTGGCTTTGTATAACAAGCGGTTTATCAACTTGTTGACATTTGCTCTTCCCAAATCGATGTCCATGCCGGAGTGACCGCCCTTGAAACCGGTGAATTCAATGCGGTAGCCTTTCATTCCGGCGGGAGTGGCGGTTTCCTTGTAGGGGATTTCAATGGTGGCGTCCAAACCTCCGGCGCAGCCGACGTAGAGTTCGCCCTCCGTTTCAGAGTCCATGTTCAGGAAAATGTCCCCTTCCAGTTCTCCGGCTTTGAGGTTGGAGGCTCCGGTCATTCCGGTTTCCTCGTCCACCGTCACAAGCGCTTCCAAGGGACCGTGCACCAAGTTGTCGGATTGCATGACGCTCATGGCCGCCGCGACGCCTATGCCGTTGTCGGCGCCTAAGGTGGTGCCGTTTGCCCGCACCCAGCCGTCTTCGCAAACCCTCATTTCAATAGGGTCGGTCAGGAAATCGTGCTTTTTGTCCGAATTTTTCTGCGGCACCATGTCAATATGCCCTTGCAGAATGACTTTTTTGCGGTTTTCCATGCCGGGAGTGGCCGGTTTGCGCATAATGATGTTCCCGATAGCGTCCTGACGGGCTTCAATGTGGTGCTCTTTGGCCCACTGCATCAGCGAAGCGGTGATTTTCTCTTCGTGTTTGGAAGGGTGGGGAATGGAGCAGATGCGCTTGAAGTTTTCCCATACTAATTTGGAGTCCAATGTGCTTAAGTCTATCATGATGTGATGTTTTTGAAGGTTTTTTATTCGTTTAGGTCAAAATATATAACGTAAAAGCAGGATTTGTAGTATGCATCATCAGTCATAAAATCTCCAGGAGACGCCTATGCGGAACCCGGCTCCTTTCGCCGGATAGTGCGGGAACAGGAAGGGGTGGAAGTCCGGAAGGGCCGCCAAGGCGTTGGTGTAGGCGAAAGAAATGTGGAAATGCTCTATGCGGGCGTTGATGAATCCGTTGAGGTAAAGGTCGTTGCCGATTAAGGTGCCGCTTTGGTTGTGGAACTGCCGCAGGGAGGCCTGATAGGCGTCGGCGTAATAGGCGGTGAAATACAGGCCTTCCACGCCGAACTGCACGTAGGCCTTGTCATGAAAAACGGGGAAACCGTAGAACAGGCTGTTCCGTGTGCAGAATGCGGGAAGATGCAGGGAGTCGCTGTTACTGTGCTGCACATAGGCGTGCAGATTGGCACCCAATCCTTTCCATTGCAAAGGCAAAAACACCTCACCCTGAAGGACTTGTATTGACTTGTCGTGCTGACGGACGCGCAGGTCTTCGGTCAGGTAGGTGTGGTTTGTCAAAATATGGTTGCGCAGGGCGAGCTGGCAGCCTTTGATGTCCAACAAGGCTTCCCATTGGAGGTGTTGCTGTTTTTTCAGCTGGTTGTCCCAGCAAAAATAGTTGGACACGTAGTGGCTGAACAGGTAGTCCGCCTCGTAGTGCGCGTACCGCAGGCTCGTCCGGAAAAAGCCGATGCGTTGCCGGGTGCTGTCCGAGGTTTTCCGCAGCAGGGGCAGGGTGCAGTCGGTCTGGTAATGCAGGTCGCCGGCATTGTAGCCGCTGAAGGCGTAGTACACGCGATGCCCCCAGTTGCCCCATTGCCGGAGGGGCAGTTGCGCCAAGGCGTGCAGGGCGCAAACGTCGCTGTGGAAGCTCCCCAAGGTGTCCTCCATGCGGATGTGTTCGTGCGAAAGCCCGAAAAACAGGCGGAAAGCCGTGTCCGCACGCAGGCAGGGCGCGACGTTGCTCCATCCGAGGATGTTCCGCAGCTGCCTGCCGTGGATGAAGTCGGCGGTGTTCATGCTGTCGAAGGCCGGGAAGGGATGGCTTTCCCTGTTGAAATCCGTTTCCGTGTAGGTGGAGTGCATGCCCTTGTAGTCTAATTGGTGGGTCAGGTAGCCCATGTGCGACGGCGTGAAGCGGCCGTTGCTGTCCCGTTGGTTCTGTAGCCGCAGCCAGTGGCGGTAGGAGAAGTGGTGGTCGCTGCCGCGGTTGAGTGCGGTGGGGGTGTTCACTTCGATGGCGCGGGCCTCCAGTCCGGCGTAATAGTCGGAATCGTTGGCGATGCCGCCGCTCTCATGCAGGGTGAAAAGGTTGTAGACAAAGCTCAGCCCAAAACCGTAACGGTTGGTGTCCGAGTGATGCAAACCACTGAATCCTAAATTAATGTCCCTCACGCCCTCGTTTACGTAAATGCCGTTGGACAAACGGGTCTGCAAGGCGAGGTTGTAGCGGAAATTCCCTGTCTGCTGGGCGTGTTCCACCTCAAAGGCGTTTTCCTGTCCGTTCCGCTTTTCGTATTGCAGCAGGGTGTAGACCCCGTCCACTTCGCACTGCCTCCAGGTCGCGAGACGGCGTTGGTAGCAGGGGTAGGGAAGGGTGGCGTAGCGAAATCCGGCTTGCAGGGAAGGCGCGTAGTTCAAACTTTGGTGGGCCTGTCCTATAGTACTGAGCGTTTGGTAAATGTTGTGCGCCCCCAACAAGCTTTCCCGTCGTTGCTCCCCAGTGATGCCCGTGTCCGCGCAGCCTTGGGGCAGTTGGTAGGGAAAGGTTTCAGACAACAGGAAATAACGCACGTCCCGGTGGGAAATACTGGAATCCACCCCGATAAAGGAAGCGGGGGTCTGCGGTTGGGCTGTGTCGGAGGTCGATTGCCCCTTCGCCTGGAAAAGGCAGAGGCACAGCATGCCTGTCAGCAGCCCGAGGAATCGCATATTCCGGTGTGTATGTGTCATTTGTCTCCCATTTGCATCCAAGGGCAGCGACAGCTTGTGCAGAAAGCGGCAACAGCTTTAGTCCTGTTTCGGGGCTTCGTTGTTCAGCAGGCTTTTCAGCAGCTTGTAGTAGTCGCCGTCGCAGATGACTTCGAAATCCGTGTCCGGTTTAAGCAGAATGACCGCCTCCTCGTTTTGCGCGTTGGCAGGGGTCACCTTCTTGATGGCGGTGTAGGAGCTTAGCACATTCTCGTTGATGAAGGTGAAATTCTCCGCACCGGCCCGTTGGGCGATGTTTGTCAGCTTGTCGTTCTGCACAGGGACGGTTTTCTTGTTTTTCAGCTTGACAATGATTTCTGTCGGGCCCTGGTAGAAATAGGCGATGGCTTTCACATTCAGCTTGACCCATTGTCCGTTGCTGAGGAAGCCTAACCACATTTCCTTGGATTGCCCTTTCTCAAAAACCTGAACCACAAGCTCTTTTCCTTGTTCGTTGTAGGTTATCCACTGCCCGTCCCGGAAATCCTCCTTGTAGGTCCCTTTGGTCCAGAGTTTGCCGCTTTCGTAATAGTTTTCAAACGGGCCGTCCATCTTGTTGTCCTTGTAGGACATTTTCAAGCGGAGCTTGCCGTTGCTGAAATTGTTGAAAGCGGGGCCTTCCTTTTTGTCGTCTTTCCAGGTGATTTCCTCTAAAATCACACCGTTTTTGGGCGAATAGAGACGGAAGGGGCCGTTTTTCCTGCATTGGACATAATGCTCTTCCGAAATGAGCTTGCCAGCGGTGTTGTAGTATTTCCACAGGCCGTCCTTCTTTTTGTTGACGTAAATGCCTTCGGCGGACTTGACACCGTTTTCATGGTACAGGGTGGTGGTGACCCTGGGGGAGTTGAGGGTGTACACCGAGACCCCTTTCACTTTCCCGTTAGGGTAATAGTGGGTCATTTTCCCGACCGGTTCCCCGTTATAGAAACGGCCTTCATACACCAGGGCTTTCTGGTCGTCATAAACCTTCCAGTAACCGTATTTTTTTCCGTGCTTGTCGGTGCGGTTCAGGGTGTCTGACTGGGCAAAAGCTCCGGCGGTCAAACAAATGCAGCAGATGATGGTGAGCAGTTTTCTCATAAGGTTGTTTATTTATGCACTTTATGTACGAATTCCTCCACTTCGGGAACGCCGCCCTGATAGATAAGGTAGCCGTCGTAGGGCTCGCGGGGCGTGGTTTCGCTGTTGATGGGCGTGAGCATCAGCTTGCGGACTTCCTCCCTGTCGTGGGTCAGGCCCAAAGCCCATCCCAATTTGATGTAGGCGGATTCGGCCAGCATGTTGTCAGCGGGGATGATGCCTCTTGCCATCAGGTCACGGCCGGTGTCGTAGACGAACATGTGGGTGTAGCCCCAAATGGTCTGGACGCACATGTACTGGTGGATGCCCGCGTCCGTGGCTTTCTGGATGGCCTCGAACATGCCTTTGTTCACGTGTCCCAAACCGGTGCCGTCCCAGACGATGCCTTTGTAGCCTTTGTCAATCAGGGCTTCCAGCACATCAGGCTTCATGCCCGGATAGTAGTACAGTATGGCTACGCGGTCGTCGAAAACGGGGACGATGCGGGCGGTGTTGGGGTCGTTGGCGGCGACACTCGCCTTGTAGGCGGCCAAGTCGGTGATTACCTCCACTTTGCGCTCCTGGTTCTTGCGGCGGTGGTTGTACACTTCCTTGATGGGCTGCACCCCGTCTTTGCGGCTAATGGTGGCTAACGGCGTGTCGCCGATGGTACGGAAGGTGGAGCGGTAGAAGGAGTGCATTTTGCGCACGCGGGTGCCGCGGTGCAGGAAACCGTATTCATCCGAAGTGGGGCCGAACATGCAGACCATCACTTCCGCGATGTCGCCGTGTCCGGCGGCGGTCATGGCATGCATCAGGTTGAGGGCCGCATCGGAGCTCGGACGGTCGGAGGAACGTTGCGATCCGACCAGCACGACCGGCATCGGCAGGTTTTGGCACATGTACGTCAAAGCGGTGGCGGTGTGGGCCAAGGTGTCAGTTCCGTGTCCGATGACAATGCCTTCGATGCCCGCTTTCACCTCATCGCCGATTTTTTTCGCCAAGGCGATGTATTCCTTGGGGGACATGTTTTCCGAGAAGACGGCAAACACCTTTTCCGTGTCTAAGTTGCAGATATCCGCCAGTTCAGGGACGGCGCCGTAGAGCTCACCCGGCGAGAAGGCCGGAATCACGGCTCCCGTGCGGTAGTCTAAGCGGGAGGCAATGGTGCCGCCGGTACCCAACAGTTTCACATGGGGCAATCCCGGGGTGTAGGGGAACTCCTTCTCCGGAATCTTGAAGTTGGGTTGCGGGTCGCGCTCCCCTTTCATGTTGGTGATGGTGGTAATGTCCAAGCCGATGTTGTAGCCGGTGATCACTTTCATCACAATGTGCAGGTCGTCGGTGTTTTCCGCCCGGGGCAGGATTTTTCCGCTGAAATGGCCGCGGGTGGTCTCCACTTCCGCTTTGTCCC
Source organism: Bacteroidales bacterium (assembly GCA_017613015.1). Taxonomy (GTDB): domain Bacteria; phylum Bacteroidota; class Bacteroidia; order Bacteroidales; family WCHB1-69; genus UBA1195. Next base: position 8,956 of record JAGAEQ010000077.1, read on the forward strand.
ATACGTGCACGTAGTATTTTTTCAATATGTCAAGTGCCCTTCCTTTGTATCCTTGAAATGTTTTATCGTCCATGGTGTTCAAATGGTTTTCAAAATAATGGTTATGTTTTTAAATTTCTTTCGCCAGTTCGGCCAGGTTCATGTTTCCTAAACCCATTGCACGGAGTTTTCCCATGATGCTGTTGATCCTGTCCTTGGGGCCGCTGTTTTTCCGGGCGGGGGAGAAGGCTTGTTTGGCCATCTCTTTTGCCTTGGAAAGCAGTTCTTTTTCAGACATTTTTTGGTATCCGACAGCTTTCAGCATGTCCGCAAACTCCATGTCGGGATGGGCGAACATCACAGCCAGCATCTTCTTGGCGATGGCGAAGTCCATGCCCTCCTGTTTCAGGAAGGCGAACAGCTTGGCGATACGGCAGGTGCAGAAAGGCAGGCATCCGTATTGGCCGTGGAGGTGCTTGAGGGTGTGGCCGAACAGCGTGCCCACGAATTTGGGAGCCGCGCCCGTTTCCTCCACAATCTGTTTGATGCGGGGGTAATGGTTGTAGGTGAAAATGTAGTCGAAGCAGTCTTCGGGAATGCCCCAGCGGGTGCATTGCACATAGCGTTCGGAAACTTCTTCAGGAATATTCTTGCGCAGATTTTCAATGTATTCGTTGCTCAACGGAATGGGCGCAGAGTCGGTGTCGGGGTACATGCGGTCGGCACCCGGCAGCACGCGCTCGAAAATGGTGGTGGCGTCGTACATGACCTTGCGGGTTTCGTTGGGCACTCCGTCAAACGTCATCAAAGCGCGTTCCTCAATGGTTCCCAAAGCCGTTTGCACATCGTCCTCCGGAGCCCAGAAAATGATTTGGGCGTCCTCTTCGGTGGCGTGCATTTGGGCGCGCACCTGGTCAAACACATGGTCGCTGACCACATCGTCAATGTCTTCGCTGGTCGCCATGTTCGGACGCTCTAAGCAGGCAATCACTTTCAAGCGGCTGGCGAACTCATCGTAGAAGGGGCGGCCCGGCTGGCAGAAATGTGACAGCAGACCGGCGAACTTCGGCAGATTCACCGCGTAGAGCTTTTCCTTGCGGCCGATGGCGTCGGTAATCGGCGTGAAGTAGAATTTGTATTTTTTCGGATCCAGTTCCAAAACACCCATCTTCCAGTCCTCTTTGCGGATGCGCTTTTTCAGCGTGTCGCGGATGGCGAGCAGAGCCCACTGGCGGAAGCATTCGTAATGGGTCACGTCCGGAATCCATTTCGTGTGGGAAACGCCCTTGACCTCGATACGGGTGCCACCCTTGCAGCTGACGTTCACGTCCTGACGGCCCGCGCCTATGCCGGTGCGCACGCGTCCGGTGCTGCGGTTGAGGAATCGGATGTACTGTGCGGCTTCCCTGACCTCGTCCGGATTCATCAGTTCCGGTGCGGTGACGGTTTCAATTAACGGCATGCCCAGACGGTCGGTGCGGTAGATGCGCGTATGCCCGATGTCGGAGATTTCGCGGCAGGCGTCTTCCTCCACGCTGAGCTGGATCAGATGCACTTTCTTGTTTTTCAGAGAGATTTCCCCTTCCACACCCAGAATGGCCGTGCGTTGGAATCCCGTGGGGATGGAGCCGTCCAGGTACTGTTTGCGGGTCACATGCACTTCGCCCACAATGTTCAGCTTGGAGGCCAAGGCGATTTCCAAAGCGTATTGCAGGGCCTCCGGATTCAGCGGGAACGGAGGGGTGTCGTCCACGTCGTAGGTGCAGGCGGTTTTATGGGCAATACGGTAAACGATATTTTTCCGGGTCCGGAATTCCATCAGGGCGGTGCCGTCGTAGCCGCCCATTTCCGACAGTGTCGGGCGCATGTGGCGGAGCAGTTCGGCATCGTACTGGTCCGGTTTCTGGAAAATGCCGGCCGGACAGTGGCAGAACAGTTTTTCTTTGGTGGCAAGTTGCTGGTGCACTTCCAGTCCAGACATAAAACCGATACGGTCATAATCGGCCTGTGTGGCTTCCTTGCGGTCCACATACCCGATGGCCTTTTTGCTCAATTCGTAGTTCTCTTGCGGATTTATCGTTTTCACTATGGTAGATTTTAAATTGAATGTAAGTAAATTACAACTAAATTGAAAAGGATTGTTCAAACAGCCAAAATTATGAAATAATCGCATACTAAAAGTGTTTTCCTGAAAAAAAATGTGCCACAAGGTAAAATCGGGCGGTTTTCCCTGTCTGCGGCAGGGAAAGCTATCGTTTTTTAAACTATTTTTGCATGCAAGGACAAACGCAAAGGGAAGAGGCGAAACGCCATGAGTATGAACGTGAAACGGCTGATGCGAAGAACGGGTGACGGAAAATTTGGCGGCTTGGAGGGTCTGGCGGCCTTGTTGCTTGTCGTGGCGGCAGGGCTGTGGGTACAGTTCCGCTACATGAACGAATTTCCCGCCTTTGTCCATGCCTGGGCGCAGGATGACCGTTATGCGCTGGCCATAGGTTTCCTTTCCAACGGTTTTGACTTGTTTCATCCGGAGACCATGCTGTACAACAAGCAGTTTCCGGGATGGTGGGAGGTGGCTTCCCTCTCAACGGTCACGGCGGTGGATTTTCCCCTGCACGAATACGTGGTGGCGGTTTGGATGAAACTTTTAGGCACGACCTCCCCTTGGGTGTTCCGCTGCTGGACGCTGCTTTGCAGTGTGGCGGGCCTGTTTTTCCTATACAAGCTCGCACGCATGCTCACCGGGAGTTTCCTGAAATCCTTGCTGTTGGTGGGAATGGCCATGACCGCTCCCGTGTACGCCTATTATTTCAACGGCTTTCTTCCCGGCATACCGGCCTTTGCTTTTGGGGTCACCGGCCTGTGGGCCTACCTGCGCTTCGTCCGTTCGGGCGGGCGGCGGTTTTTTGATGCCGGTGTCGCTTGCATCACCTTGGCGATGCTGATGCGCACCACCTTTGCCATCGAATGGGTTGCGGTGCTGTGCTTTGAGTTGTTGCGGATGTGGCGCAAGGAAAGCCTTTTGTGCCGGGAGCTGCCTGTCTGGCTGCTTTCCTTGGCCTGCTTTGCGGCCTGTTTTCTTTGGAACCGCCATCTGCGGTTGGAAAACGGCTCCCTGTTCCTGAACGCGCTGATGCCGCCGAAAAGTGTGGCGGAGGCGGAGTCCCTGCTTTCGGACACCTGGAGCAATTGGGGAAAACAGTATTTTCAACCTTTGCAATACCTTGTGTTTGTTTTGCTTGCTTTGTGTGCGGCAATCAGGGGAGTCTTGCACCGGCGGCAGGCCCGAGCGGCCGGATTGGATGGCGGAGAAGGGAAGCGGCCGGTGCCTTTGGGACTGTTCGTCGGGATTTACCTGTTCGGCTGCCTATTGTTCGCCCTTGCTATGATGCAGCAACTGCCCCATCACGACTATTATTTTATAGATACCTTCTTTTTGCCCTTGTTGCTGGGGTGCGCCCTGCTGCTTGGTAACTTGCCCGTGGCCCGCAAACGGACGCTTCGCCTGGCCGGAGCGTTTGCGGTGTGTGCGCTTTTCCTACTGATGCTGCGGCAAGTACGTGTCACCCAGCAGGAAAGGCGGTGGCCGGGGGATCAGGCGTACCAGACCTACCTTCATTTTCAGGGGGCGGATGCGTTTTTGGATTCGCTGCACGTGCCTGCGGAGGCGAAAATCCTTTCCTTGTACGCCTATCCGCAGAACGGGCCTTTCATTCAGATGCGGCGCAAGGGCTATAGCGTCATGTGGGACAAGGAAAGTCTTGTCCGGGCGGCTTTTCAATGGGATTTCGCCTACATAGTGGTGGAAAATGCCGTTGTCCGGGAGCATTTTGAGGAGCGCAAGGAAGTTTTGAGCCGCTTGCACCGTATTGCGGACAACGGACGCATCGCGTTGTGCTCCCTGTCGGATTCGCTGTGCTGTGCCTCCCCCGAAGCCTTTTTCGCGGAAGGGGAATTATTCCCGGACAAAACGTTTGCGGAAGATGCGGTCTCCGCACTGTAGTTGGAGAAGGTACATGCCGGAAGGAAGGCCGGAAAGTTCCAAATCGATGTCGTTTCCGCGCATTTCCCAGCTTTTCAGTTTGCGTCCGTCCATGGCAAACAGCACAATGTGGCAGTCTCCGGGCCAAGCGGGGGCTATCCGCAGGTGCAGCCTGTCCGAACAGGGGTTGGGGTAGAGCGTCACAAGGGGTTGCGCGGCGGTTTCCGGGCGTTTTGGCAGGGTCGTGGCACTGTCAATGCAGAAACGTAGGCTGTCCTTGTAGCCGAAATCCATGCCGGAGGCGATGCACTGTTCCTGTAGGTACAAATAATAAAAGCCTTGGTAATAGCCTTCCCTTCCCGTAAGCCCGTCCCCGTTCGCGTCCCGGATGACAAAATCGTAGCAGCCTTCCGCTAAGCAGAAGGTGTCGGCATAGGTGGTGAGGAAATGCAGTCCCTCCGGCTGCCGGGCGATGATATTTCCTTGTGCGTCTTTAAGTTCCCACTGGGTTTGCTCGGGATAATAGTCCGTTTTGACGCGCCAATGCACTTGGGTGCCGCGCTGGTAGGTGAAGTGGCGGCAAAGGGTGTCGTTCGCGTGCTGCTTGTCCCCCTCCAAGGCAAGCCACACGCGCAAGCGGTGTGCGCCTTCGGAAAGGGCGTAGAGCGTGTCCAAGGTCAGGGTGTCGGTTTCCCCGTAGGCCCATTTCCCGGTCCGGAAAATGGTTTTAACTTCGCTTGAATCAATGGAATAGTGGATTTTCAGAGAAGAAATGCGCTGGTTTCCGTTGTTCATCCAAGCAATTTTCGGTCGGAGCTGCCGGCTGCATTGCCCCTGTTGCGGGGAAAGAATGGCAAGCAGCTGTGCGTCACACATATATACGGAAGAATCCGCGTCCAATCCGTCCAAAGCTGTGAGGCCGCTGCTGTCCGGGTCTAACCAGTCCCTCAACCGCCGGGATGCGGATTCCACTTGGCTGTTGTCCCAGGAATACGCCACTTTGCCGAACACGTCGTAGCCTTCGGTGTAGAGGCAGCTGGCCGTGCCGCCGTCCAATTGTCCGATCAGCTGTTTTTGGGGATTGAACAGCCCGCAGCCGGAAGACCCCCTTTCCGTGGTGCCTTTGCTCCAGTGGGGAACCTTCCAGTGGGTGCTGCCTTTATCCCCTTCATTGTCGCAAGGCTCAAGCGTTTGCGTGCAGACGGAGATTTTTTTCACGTCCCCGGAAGGGTGGTGTATGCAGACGGCGGAGTCCGCCGCGGTGTCGTTGCTGTTCCATCCGGCGTAGTATACCCGGTAATGCGCTGGTGGCTGCTGGCTGAGGCGGAGCAATGCGAAATCCGAATCGTAGTTTTTGGCCACGACGGTGGCCCCGCTGATGGCATAGCCCTCTTGGAAGTTCAGGCTGCCGCAACTGTCGGCTTCACGCCCGAAGACAAACACGAGATTGGCCGCCTCTGCGTTGTTTAGGCAGTGGTAAGCTGTTAAAACATAAGGGGTTTTGTCTTGTCTGGTGTTGTTTATCAGGGTGCCGCTGCAAAGGATTTTGGTGCCGTTCAGTATCATGCACACCGCCCTTTTCACGTCCTGAAAAGCCTCTCCCTCCTGGCAGCGGATGTCTATGTTGCAGAAGCCGGAGTTTCCGGTAGTCCCGTTTTGGAAGAAGAAATCCTTGTATCCGTGCACGAGGGAGGAAAGGTGCAGCGCACCTTGGCGGTTTGCGCCCGCAGGCTCGTAATATTCCATGACAATGTGGCTTCCGGGCAGCAGGGGCGTGGCGAACGTCCCTCCCGGCAGGTTGTCTTTGGCCGAATAGGAGAGGAAAAAGGAGCTGTCGGCGGTGTACAGGTAGAGTTTGCCGCCTTCCGGCAGACGGAAGTAGTCGAACAGCAGATTGACGGAAAACGCTTGTTCGGAGCGCAGCCCCAGCCGCCACAGCCGGGCTCCGTCGGGCAGGTTCTCCCATTGTCCGGCATTGAGCGGGCTGAAATCCGCGGGCAGGGCGGTCCCGAAGGTGAATCCCCCGCTTTTGTCCGTGTCGGATTCCGTCGCCCGGAGCAGTAGGGCGTGGTCCACGGGCGGAAGCGTCTCCGTCGGGAAGGACGGGGAGACCGCGTGGCGGAAGCTGTAGGGAAGCCTGTCCTCCTGTCCCACGGCATGCAGGCACAGCACGCTGCAAAGCAGGCAGGCGGCTGTCCTTCGGAGGGAACGGAGGCGGGCAAGGTTTCTCATTGGCGTTGCTGGAGAATGGCGAATAAAAGAATGCCTGTCGCCACGGAAACGTTGAGGGATTGGATGTCTCCGGCCATGGGGATGACCACCTGGCGTTCGCACAAGGCGAGGTGGGCGGGCGCGATGCCTTCGCCTTCACTGCCCATGAGGACACAGAGGGGTTTGTCGTAGCGTTGGCTGTAATAGGGTGTTTGCGCCTTTTCCGTACAGGCGATGAGTTCAATGCCGCATTCCTTCAGGTAAAGCAGCACCTCCCGGATGTTGTCGTGACGGCACACCGGAATCTTGTGCAGGGCGCCGGAAGAGGCTTTCAGCGCGTCTTCGTTGATGCGCCCCGTGTTTTTGGCGGGAATGATGATGGCGTCCACCCCGGCACAGACCGCCGTCCGGGCGATGGCGCCTATGTTGCGCACGTCCGTCACTTGGTCCAGGTATAGCAGGAAAGGTGTTTTCCCGTTTTCGTACAGATGCGGCACGATGTCGTAAACGCTTTCGTATTCGATGGGGGAGATCAGGCAGACCACGCCCTGATGGTTCTTGCGGGTGAAGCGTTGCAGCCGTTCAAAGGGGACGTGCTGGTAGGGGATGCCTTCTTCCCGAATCAGATGGAAAAGGGCCTTGAAGCTGTCCCCCTGCAAGCCTTTTTGCAGCAGGATGCGGTCAATGTTCTTGTGCTCGCGTATCGCCTCCAAAGTGGGGTGAATACCGTACAGTAACAGGTTGCTTTTGGGTTGCTTGTGCATGGGCGGAGGTTAAAGGATGTTGGCTAATTGTTCCTTGATTTTCTCCAGTTCGTCTTTCATCCGCACGACCAGCTGCTGGATTTCCGCATGGCAGGCCTTGGAACCCAAGGTATTGATTTCCCGTCCGATTTCCTGTGTGATGAAGGACAGTTTTTTTCCGTTCTGCATTTCCTTCATTGTTTCCATGAAATAGGCGCAGTGTTTGCGGAGACGGACTTTCTCTTCGGTGAAATCTAATTTTTCCAGATAGAAGATGATTTCCTGCTCCAGACGGTTCTCGTCGAACTGCTGCCATTGGTCGCGGCTGTCGTTCAGCGATTTGTTCAGTCGTCCCCGGATTTGGTCAATGCGCTCGGACTCCATGGGTTCAATGGCATCCAAGTATTGCAGGATGAGGCGGATGCGCAAGGCAAAATCCTCGGCCAAGGCGGCCCCTTCCTCTTCCCGGCTCTTGGTGAGTTTGTTGCAGGCCTCCTGAATGCTTTGCCGCAGCTGTTCCCACAAAAGGTCGTCCAGTTCGAAGCGGGCGCTCTCGACAACTTCCGGCATCTTCATCACGATTTCCAGCAGGTTTCCCTTTTCACCCAGCGTTTCGGCTATGGATTTGAGTTCGTTATAATAACTGAAAATCAAATCTTTGTTCAGGCTTGCGCTACAGTTCCCGTTCTTTTTTTCAATGGAGATGACGCATTCCACTTTTCCCCTGCACAAAGCGTTCATGACCAGCTGCCGGATTTCGTTCTCCTTCTCCTTTTCCTTGAGTTCGGGGGGAAGTTTCAGAATGAAGTCGAACTGCTTGGAGTTGATGCTTTTGATGTCAACGGTGAAATTCACGTCCTTGCCTTGGAGGGTGTGGCTTCCGAAGCCTGTCATGGATTGTAGCATAGTGAAAGTTTTTTATAGGTTTTCTGCCAGAAAGCTGAAATGGACTCTGCCGTAGGAGCGGTGCTGGAAAAAATGGGGCTGGTCCTCAAAGGAAACGGAGGCCGGATGCTCGATGACCAAAAAACCGTCCGGAAGCAGCAGCTTGTTTCCGAAAACCAGTTCCGGAATGCGCGGATAGGAATCCCAATCGTAGGGGGGGTCCGCGAAAATGATGTTGAAGCGTTGGGTGCAGCGTTCCAGAAAAGGCAGCACGTCTGCCCGAATGGCACGCATCTTGTCAAAATGCAGCTCCTGCGCCGTCTTGTTCATGAATTGCACGCAGGCGTTGTGTATGTCCACCGAAACCACCGACTGGGCCCCGCGCGCGGCGAACTCGTAGCTGATGTTTCCTGTTCCGGCGCACAAGTCCAGCACCCGCACGTTGTCAAAATAAAAATAATTGTTCAGGATGTTGAACAGGCTTTCTTTGGCCATGTCGGTCGTCGGTCGCACCGGCAATGTCTCCGGAGGATGCAGTTTCTTTCCTCTGTGGCTTCCGCAAATGATACGCATGCTATAGCCCTCCGTACAATAGGTCGCAGAAGCGGTGCTGCTCCTGCGGAAGTTGCGGATAGCCGCATGCCATCAGGTGCAGGTCAGGGAAATACTTCTGTGTGGAGGCGTACAGCTGAGACTGGATTTCCACATTGCCTCCGAAATACAGCTTCACGTCCCGGAGGTCGCCGAAAAGGGTGCGGGCGAAACCGGCCAGGTAATACAGGAAATCGTTGCTGTTCTGAAAGGAAAAACGGTTGGCTCCCAAGAGTTTCCCGTTTTCTTCAGCGGCGATGTTCAGGCAGCTGTTCTCCACAAAGGCCGCTATTTTCTTCTTCCCCTCCTGTTGCGCCAGCAGGTGCAGCAGAATTCCCATGCCGCTTTGCATACGGCAATCGGGATACAGGGCAAGCGCCTCATGGTAAAGGTTTTTGTCCCAGCCTGAAAGGAGGCAGGCCCCGTAAGGCTCCACCGTTTCCTCCATCGGCAGAAAGCGGTAAGGCTGTTCGGTAAGCAGCTGCAAGTACAGCATTTTGTTCTCTTCCTCAAACAGTTGCTTGGGTATCTGTGTGTTGCAGGCGTTGAAGCAGGTGAAGCGCAGCGGGCCGCCCGTGGCCCATTGCCCCGCCACTTCCGCCAATTGGTGCATTTTTCCGTTCAGCGGATAGTCCTCTTCAAACAGGTGTTCCTCCAAAAGGTAGAGGTCCTTTTCTTCCGGGCGGTACAATGCGATGCAGAAGCCGTCTTCCTGAAATCGGATGGCTTTGGCGTAGGGCGTCAGGTCCTCGGCCTTGTTGTCGCTTTTGTACCGGAAGGAGATCCGCGTGCTCATTACTGCCAGTTCCCGTTGGTGGAAGCCTCGGTCAGGGAACCCAGCACCAAATCGATGACGTTGTCCTTGTAGTCAAAGTTCGGTCCCAGGAACTGCTTCTGCATGTTGCCGTACAGCAGTTTGCCCAAGAAGGCTTTTTTCACGCGCGGGTCGTTGTCCAGGTTTTTCAGGTATTGGGAACGCAGCGCCTTGACTTCAAACACCTGCACGGGGATGTTTCCGCTCCGCAAGGTGTCCGCGGCAATCAGGAACTGCTCTTTCCCGGAATAGGGCACGAGGTCGAAAGTGTTGATGTCCAGATTGGGCAGGCTTTTCAGCATTTCGTCTTTCGCTTTCAGCACCACCGTGTCACGGCGGACCAATTTCAGCTTGATGGCCTGGGCTTCCGTCATGGAGTCGGGGACGTTGCCTTCCTTGACCACCACACGCATAGTGCCGTTCTCCCAAAAATCCCTGAGCTGGTCGAAGCTGCCGGCATAGGAGCCTTTTTCGTTCTTGTAGAAGGTCTGCAAGGTCCGTATGTCTGTCAGTTTCTGAATGACTTCGGCCTTTCTGGCTTCGTACACCTGGTTGAATTTCTCGGGACGCGAAAGCGAGCGGTAAATGCAGACAATAAGCACAAGAATGACCAGAACCAGTCCGGCTTGAATCAAATTGTTTTTCGTGTTTTTCATTTCTGAATGGTTTTCAATATATTATATATTAATATTTTTTGTTGTCCTGCTTGCGGAACCAAATTGCAAAGATACGTAAAAATTTATTATCAAAAAAAGCCCAAACAGGCCAAGAAAATCAGCTCGGAACTAAAACGCAAAGAATCAGAAAGTTTATTTGCCCGATGGTGGATAATCCACGGAATAATGCAGCCCCACGCTTTCCTTGCGGTGGGAGGCGGCGCGGATAATCAGGTAGGCGCAGGAGATCAGGTTGCGCAGCTCGCTCAGCTCCTCGGTCAGGACGGAGCGCTTGTACAAATCCTCGGTCTCCCGGTAAATCAGGCTCAAACGGTTGTAGGCGCGTTGCAGGCGCAAATCGGAGCGGACAATGCCCACGTAGTTGGACATCAGTTCCTGCAACTCCTTGCGGGTCTGGGTGACCAGCACCATTTCCTCGTTGAGTATCGTGCCGTCCGCGTTCCAGTCGGGGACTTCCTTGCAGGTGCGTATGTTCCCGATTTTCCCGATAGCGTCCATGGCCGCGTTGTGCGCGTACACGATGGCTTCAAGCAAAGAATTGGAAGCCAGTCTGTTCCCTCCGTGTAGCCCGGTGCGGGCGCATTCGCCTGCGGCGTAAAGGTGGCGGATGGAGGACTCTCCGTTGCGGTTCACCACAATGCCTCCGCATTGGTAGTGCGCGGCGGGGCGGATGGGTATCATGTCCTTGGCGATGTTGATGCCGAGGTCGAGGCATTTGGCGAAAATGTTCGGAAAGCCTTCCATCAGCGCGGTTTTCCCTATGTGCCGCGCGTCCAGGTAAAGGTGGTCCGCCCCGCCGCGCTTCATCTCATTGTCAATGGCGCGCGCGACGATGTCGCGCGGCGCCAGGGAAAGGCGTGCATCGTATTTCTGCATGAACTCGTTTCCCTTAAGGTCTTTCAGAATGGCGCCGGCCCCCCGGAGCGCTTCCGTGATCAGGAAAGCCGGGCTTTCGTTGGGGTTGTACAGGCTGGTCGGGTGGAACTGTACAAACTCCATGTCGCTGACCTGCGCCCTGGCGCGGTGTGCCATGGCGATGCCGTCGCCGGTCGCGGTGATGGGGTTGGTGGTGGTCGTGTACACATTGCCTATGCCGCCGGTCGCCAGCAGCGTCACCTTGGCGAGGTAAGTCTCCACTTTTTTTGACTTGGAATCCAGCACGTAGGCCCCGTAGCACTCGATGTTGGGGGTGTGGTGCGTCACCCATTGCCCCAAGTGGTGCTGGGTAATCAGCTCGACGGCGTATTGGTTTTCCATCAGCGTGATGTTCGGGTGGCTGCAAATCTCCTCTAACAGCCCCCTTTCCACTTCGGCGCCGGTGTTGTCCTTGTGGTGCAGTATGCGGAAATCGGAATGCCCGCCCTCCCGGTGGAGGTCGTATAGTCCGTCCGGACGTTTGTCGAAGTGGATGCCGTAGCGGATAAGCTCCCGTATGCGTTCCGGCGCTTCGGTGATGGTCATGCGCACGGTTTCCTCGTCGCAAAGCCCCGCCCCCGCGACAAGGGTGTCCCGTATGTGTTTTTCAAAACTGTCGGTGTCGTAGAGCACTGCGGCGATACCGCCTTGGGCGTATTTGGTGGAGCCTTCCGAGGCATCGGCCTTGGTCAGGATGCAGACCGTGCCGTGGGAAGCCGCCTTCAAGGCGAAGCTCAGCCCGGCGATGCCTGATCCGATAACCAGAAAATCAAATTCTTTCATGAAGGACAAAAAATTGGATTCAGTGCTGCAAAAGTAGGCAAAAAAGCGTTACCTTTGCAAAAATAAAAAAGGATGAACGCATTACCGGTATCCCAAATCGACAAACAATGGTCGCTGTTTCTGGACAGGGACGGGGTGATTAACCGCCGCATAGTGGACGCCTATGTCCGCGATCCGTCTGAATTTGTTTTCCTTCCCCGCGTGCCGGAAGCCATGGCGCTGCTGCGCCGGACCTTCGGCTATGTGTTTCTGGTGACGAACCAGCAGGGGATTGGCAAGGGACTGATGGGCGTGGACGACTTGGAGCGGGTGCACGCTTACATGGAATCCGCCTTGGACTATCCTTTTGACCATATTTATTTTTGTCCGGACCTGGCGTCTTCCGGCAGCCGTTTCCGCAAACCGGAGACAGGCATGGCCGAACAGGCACGCAAGGATTTCCCTGCGGTGGATTTCTCCAAATCCGTCATGGTGGGGGATGCACGCTCGGATATGCTTTTCGGTGAAAAGGCGGGCATGTACACGGTGTTTCTGCCCGGAACGGACGCCGCTTATCCGCAGGCTTCCCTACAATGCGAGTCCTTGTACGATTTCGCTTCGCTCATCGAGGAGAACGTGTAGGTGATTACCGGTCTCTGCGACCTCGGCGAGAACGAGGACTGGATGATACTCGGACGACCAATATTTCACTTTCCACAATCTCACACGTATCTACGCTGTGACCGACTTGATGAGAGTGTAAACTCTGATGAACCTTGTGTCCGGGGGCTTTCTGTTTATGCACTTTAACCAAGTCTTTTTTATTAATTAGTCGACTAAATAAATGAATTAAACAAATTGACAAAATAATACACCCACGCCCCGACAACACGGGACGCAGGTGAAAAGCCTTGCAAACAAAAGGGGAAGAGCCTTCGCCCACCCGATACTATTCGCTGCAGATAGTGATAATCAGTTTATTATGAATATTGCAGTGAAGCGTTTCAAATCGGAATATTTACGCCACAGGCACGAAGTATTCGAAGCACAAATCCTCGTCGAGCGACCGCCAGCTGATGCCGTAGCAGTCGGTTTCGTAGTCCTGCAATGCCTCGGCCGATGCCTGCCGCAGCCGTGGATAGTCGGCGATGCGCTCGCGCAGTTCCTGCCCGCTGTCGGTCAGGATGTGCACATAGTCGCTGTCGACCCAAACCTTGCTTATATTCATTTTCATACGCCTTCTCCTTTCTATTTGCCGAAAAACGTGTGCCACTGCTGGATGATGATTTCGCGGTTTTCCTCAATCACCATCTCGGCCATCTTCAGCTCGTTGGGCTTCAGGCCGTCGTTCTCCACCAGACGGACTTCCGGCATCACATTGAACTTGGCCTTGTGCGCCGATTTGCCCTTGCCTGCCACCACGTGGACGTGTATCGGCTCGTGGTCATTGGAGTAGAACTGGAATCTCAATCCGAAGAATATGAACAGCAGCGGCATAATCAATATTGTTTTTGCACTGATAACGAAACATTCTTTCTTTTATTGCCCACGACGGCAACAATTTCTCCTCCGCGCAAAAAGTCGCCGCCCCGCAATTTGTCCTGCGGGGCGGTAGTTCATCAGCCACTTATGAGTATCGCAGCGGGGCATGATACTACATTCCAAACAAATCAGCATGTGTGCCAGTACGCATTTACACAGGTGGTAATGACTTATACGGGCCACGAGAATTACGACACGATGCGACCTTACATAGCACTGACGGACAAGACGAGAAAGAATATGATGGAAACAAACTTTTGACAAATGTGCGTATAAACAGTAAAAGACAGCGCACTGTCTTCTTGGGGAGGAAAGAGCTTAGCAATAGTTTGTTTGGTGCAATTTTGGTGCATTTTGTTTGACATAAAAAAATCTCACAAGTTTATTTTTTAACACCTCGTGAGATAAAAAGTGCGGAGAGACAGGGATTCGAACCCTGGGACCACTCGCGTAGTCAACGGTTTTCGAGACCGCCCCGATCGACCACTCCGGCATCTCTCCCAAACGGCTGCAAAAGTAGTCAAATTTACCATACGCAATGCGGGGGAAGTGAAAAAAATCCTGCGGGAGTGTCCCGGAATATGCGCGGAAGTGGTACTTTTGCGGCTGAAACCTATAATAACAGGACAAAATGAAAATAGCAGTAGTTGGCGCCACCGGACTGGTGGGCGGTAAAATGTTGAAAGTATTGGAAGAAAGAGGGTTCGGCGATGCCGAAATGGTGGTTGCGGCCTCGGAGCGCTCTGTCGGCCGGCAGCTGGCCTTTTCCGGACGCATGCTGACGGTGGTGTCGGTGGACGAGGCGGTCTCCCGCCGCCCCGACTATGCGCTTTTCTCCGCCGGAGCCACGGTGTCCAAGGCCTGTGCCCCGAAGTTCGCCGCCGTCGGGACCACGGTGATTGACAATTCTTCCGCCTGGCGCAAAGATCCGGACATCCCTTTGGTGGTACCGGAAATCAATGCCGACGTGATTCGCGACAGCGACCGCATCATTGCCAACCCCAACTGCTCCACCATACAGATGGTGCTGGCGCTTTCCCGCCTGCACCTGAGGTATTGCATCCGCAGGCTGGTCATCTCCACCTACCAGAGCGTGACGGGGACCGGCCAGAAGGCCATCCGTCAGTTGGAGGCGGAGGAGAGGGGCGAGGCGGCCGACAAGGCCTATCCCTTCCCCATCCATCGTAACCTTTTCCCGCACGGCGGTGATTTTCAGGAGGACGGATATACCACCGAGGAACAGAAATTGGTGGATGAGACCCGGAAGATTCTACGCGCGCCGGACATTGCCATTACCGCTACCGTGGCCCGTGTGCCGGTGGTCGGGGGGCATTCCGAAGCGGTGAACGTGGAGTTTGCGGAGGACTTTGCCTTGGAGGAGGTGCGCCGCCTGCTTCAGGAAACGCCGGGGGTGGTCTTGCAGGACGACCCTTCCCGTCTGGTCTACCCCATGCCTTTGTACGCTCTTGACACCGATGCGGTGTATGTGGGACGTGTCCGCCGCGACTTTTCGCAGCCGAACACCCTTAACCTGTGGGTGGTTTCGGATAATTTGCGCAAAGGGGCCGCCACCAATGCGGTGGAGATTCTGCAATACCTTTGCCAAAGCCGCGGATAGCTATCCGATATCCTCTTGCGCCTCCAAGAGGGAAATTCCTTTCATGCGGGCGTTGTGTATGCTGATGTTCAGTTCGAAGCCGATAATGATGAAGGTGGAGAGGAACTGTATGAACAGCAGCAGGATGATGATGGCTCCAATGGAGCCGAAAATAGCGTTGTAGCGGGAGAAGTGGGCGATGTATTCGTTAAATCCCCAGGAAGCCAAGGTGATGAGCACGGTGGTCAGGAAACTCCCCTGGGAAAAGAAATGGTAGCCTTTCCGGGAGGCCGGGGCGAAATAATAGATGAGGGAAATGATCACGAATACCAGGAAAAAGACGGAAAGCCATTTGACAATCACAAACAGCCACAGCGCGTGGAAGCCTTGGGTGGCCAAGTAGCGCATCAGTCGGCCGATACCCAGCAGTGCGAACAGCATGCCAATGACAATCAAAATAATAAGCACCAGCAGCACCACGGCGGTCACCCGTAGCGCGAAACCGTTGCGGGTCTCCATGTGGTGGTAGGAGGTGTTGAAGGCCATGATCATGGAAATGATGCCTTGGGAGGCGAAATACAGCACAAAGAGGGAACTGGTGGTCAGCAGGGTGCCGTTTTTCGTCAGCAGGCCATCCAAGGTGCTGAAAACGAATTCTTGGGATTGTTCCGGCAGAAAGTCAAGGATGAACATTCGCACCATGGGCACGAACTCCTGGTAAGGAAGGTAGGCCAGCACGGTGAACAAAAAGAAAATGAAAGGGAACAGGGCCATGAAGAAATTATAGGAGATGGCGGAGGCCCGTTGGTTGAGCACCCCTTTGGCCAGTCCCTTGAAGAAAAAACGCAGCACATCGTAGATGGGCGTGCGGTCAAAACCCGGAATCACCAGATGTTTCAGCCTGAAAAGGAAAATCCGGAAAGGCCGGCTGGAAATCAAGCCGGAGATTTTGGCGGAAATGCAGGCGTAATACCGTTTCACATTGTTTCTGACACCCATAGGCCGAAGGTTTGGCAATCGCCGGAATGTTTGGCGTTCCGGCTGCCGTTCGCAAAATGCAAAAATAGACAAAAACCGCATACGTGTGCAAAACATCCGCGCAAATTTTATGTCTTTCGCCCCACGGCATATTTATTTTTTTTCTACTTTTGCAAGTTTTCAAAAAAATAGCAAGATGTAGAATTAGAAACCCCCAAGAGCCGGGAAGTCGCCGGTCGATTTTCCGGTTTTCGGTTGCCAAAGAAAGGAGCGCTTATGACGGATGCATTAAAAGCAGGGAAGCTGCAATGGATTCATATCCAGAATCCCACGGACGAGAATCTGGAAATGCTGCAAGAAACCTACCATTTTCACCCCCTGGACATAGAAGACTGCCGAAGTTACACCCAGCGACCGAAAATCGACGTTTACGATGACTATTATTTTCTGATTCTGCATTTTCCGCATTTCGACAACCAGAAACGCTACGTAAAGGCCAAGGAAGTGAAAATCTTCTGGGGCCGGGAGTACCTGATCACCATCGGGCAGTCCCACTGGGTGGTGGAGGATTTGTTCAATTATTACAAACGCAATCCCAAGGCTTTGGACGATCTGGTGTCCACTTCGAGCGACGCCATGCTGTATTCCATTCTGAACCGTCTGATGAACGAGTCTTTTCTGCTGGTGAATCAGGTGGGGCAGGAGATTGACGAGCTGAACCGGGATTTGTTTGAGGAGAAGGCCGAAAAAACCATTGAGAAAATTTCCGTGCTGCGGAAAAACATCATTCAGCTGAACACCACTTTCAAGCCGCAGCTGCGGGTGTTCCACAAATTCGAATCCGGCGACATCAAAGGTTTCGAGCAGCTGGAGGACATGGAAGACTACTGGGGAAACCTGCTGGACTTGTACCAGAAAATGTGGGACATGATCGAGGATTTCGAGGAATTGATTTCCTCCCTGGCCACCACCTTCGATTCGGTGCAGTCGCACCGCACCAACGAAATCATGCGGGTGCTGACCATCATCTCCACCATCGTGCTCCCCTTGACCTTCATCACGGGGCTGTATGGCATGAATGTCAGCCTGCCTTGGGGCGACGCCCCTTCCGCCTTCGTGGTGATTGTGCTTTTCTGCGTGGTTATCGCGGCGTTCTTGATTTATTTTTTCAACCGGAAAAAATGGATGTGACAATCCGACATCAAAAATATAGCACCAATTAAAAAACAATAGCAAAATGGGAGGCTTTTTTGGAACCGTGCAGCGTCAGGACTGCGTGAACGACCTTTTTTACGGGATAGACTACCACTTTCACATGGGAACCCGGCGCGGCGGCATGATCACCTTGAATGAGGACCGTCATTTCAACCGTTCGATTCACAACATCGAGAATTCCTATTTTCGGACCAAGTTCGAACCGGATCTTCCGCTTTTTTCCGGAAAGAGCGGCATAGGGGTCATCAGCGACACGGATCCCCAGCCAATCACCATGAACTGCCATTTGGGCCGTTTTGCCATTGTGACGGTGGCGAAAATCGTCAATATGGAGGAACTGGTGCAGGATTTCCTGAACAAGGGAAAATACTTCAGCGAGCAGAATTCCGGCGCGTTCAACCAGACGGAGCTGATAGCCATGCTGATCAACGAGGGGAAGGATTTTGTGGAAGGCATTGAGAACGTGTACAACAAGGTGAAAGGCTCCTGCTCCATGCTGATTCTGACAGAGAACGGCCTTATCGCCGCCCGTGACAAGCTGGGCCGCACCCCCATTGTGCTGGCGAAGAAGGAGAGCGGTTTCGCCTTAGCTTCGGAAAGTTGCAGTTTTCCCAATCTGGATTTTGAAATCGTGCGGGATTTGGGTCCCGGCGAAATACTGAAAATAACCGCCGACGGCTTCGAGCAGCTCCGCAAACCGAACGACCAAATGCAGATATGCTCCTTCCTGTGGGTGTACTACGGCTATCCGGTGTGCAGCTACGAGGGCCGCAACGTGGACGATGTGCGCTTCACCTGCGGCTGCGAAATGGGAAAACAGGACGAGGTGGAGGCCGACATGGTCAGTCCGATTCCGGATTCCGGTATCGGCATGGCGGTGGGCTATGCCGTGGGCAAACAGATTCCCTACCGGGGTGCCATTTCCAAGTACACGCCGACCTGGCCCAGGAGCTTCATGCCTTCCGACCAGAAGCGCCGCGATTTGGTCGCCAAAATGAAACTGATTGCCAACCGCTCCCTGATTAAGGGCAGCCGGGTGGTCTTCTGCGACGACTCCATTGTGCGCGGCACGCAGCTGAGGGACAATGTCGGGGCGCTTTACTCTTTCGGCGCCAAGGAGGTTCACATGCGTATCTCATGCCCTCCTTTGATCTATCCTTGCACCTATATCAACTTTTCAGCCTCCAGGTCGTCAAAGGAGCTTATCACAAGACGTGTGATTGAGCGTTTGGAGGGCAGCGAGGACAAAAACCTGGAAGCCTACGCCACGACCGGTTCGCCCCAATACCGGAAAATGGTGGACAACATCCGTCAGAGCCTGAATATCACGACACTCAAGTTCAATCCGTTGGAAACATTGGTTTCCGCCATCGGCCTGCCGAAGTCGAAAATCTGCACCCATTGTTTTGACGGAAGCAGCCGGTATTAAAAAAATAATGTGGAAACGGTAAAATGTATTGTAAAAAGCGCTACTTTTGCATGTCGTTTTGACATGCGGCGAGGTAGCTCAGTTGGTTAGAGCGTCGGATTCATAACCCGGAGGTCACGAGTTCAACTCTCGTCCTCGCCACCAGAAATATTTTGAGGGTTCAATATATTTTGTTGGTTTGATTTTTTTTTCATTTTTTTAATTTTTTTGGAAAAGGCTTGATTCCCGTCAATGCCTTTTCTATTTTACCATGTGGAAGAAAATTGTAATATATGTTGTGTTTGCCTGCGGATGCGCCTCGGGGACGGCCGGTGTCCTTCCCGTGAAATCCCCTTGCGAGCGCCTGGTCAGGCATAATGCCAGAAAATTGGCCAAGGTGGCTTCCGCTTTGCCGCAGCCGGAGGAGCGTTGCGACTCTTTGCTCACGCTCTGTGTCTACGCTTATCCGGAACTTTCGGCAGCGCATCGGCAGTCCCTGTCCGAAATACAGTCCGCGCTGAGGGGAATACAGACGGAGGAGGCGGAGGAAACATTGGATGCGAGCGCCTGCGCCGCCCGGGCCTGCCTGCTCTTGGCGGAAAGTTT
Source organism: Bacteroidales bacterium (assembly GCA_017613015.1). Lineage (GTDB taxonomy): Bacteria > Bacteroidota > Bacteroidia > Bacteroidales > WCHB1-69 > UBA1195. The sequence continues at coordinate 27,861 of JAGAEQ010000077.1, forward strand.
CTTTTACCAGCGGGACTACGACAGTGTGCGCACTTACTTGGAACGCGCTTCCCGGCAGGCTTCGGGTACTCCGCTTGCATTGTCTGTGAAGCTGTGGATGCTGCGGACGGACATCGCGGAAAGGGACTGGGAAGCGGCTGCGTACCGGACGGAACAGCAGCACGGCCTTTGGGAAGCTGCGGACACCCTGACGGGGGAAACCTTGGCTTATGCGCTGCTGGAAACGGATTACCGCTTGCAGACCAATCCCAGCGCTTCGGACGGCTTGCGTCTTTTGCGGGAATTGGAGGACCATGCCTCTTTGGAAACGCCTATCCGTGAGCGTCTTTGGTTTATCCGGGGGCAGCTTTGCCTGCGTACGGGGCAGTACCGGGAGGCGCTCCGTTGCTTTTCCGGCATTGTGGAGGCCAGCCGCCGCCCTACGCCCTTGTATGCCTATGCGTATGTGTACCGTGACGCCTGCCTTCACCAGATAGCCGTGGACACGGAGGATTCCCTGCATGCAGCCGCTTTGCTTCGGGCCAACAGCTCCCCCTTTGAGCCCACCATGGTGGAGAGCCGCCACGACAGCGATTTCATTTACGCCATTTATCCGTATTATTTTCAGGACATGGCTTCCCGTTATTTTTTGGATGAACGTCTTGCGGACGAGGAGGATACCCTCGAATTCGACCACGACCTTTCATGGTATGACGATAACGACACCACTTCCGTTTCCATGGAAATGCTTTCCATGGTGTTTGAGAATTGGGATTCCGTGTCCATACATATTCCCAAGGCCGATTTCAGCCATTTGCAGGATACCATCTGCCTGCCCTTGGTGGGCGAGGGCTACTGCATGCCGCCTTTCACGCAGGTCACTTCCGAATTCGGCTGGAGGCGTTACCGCTATCATTACGGCGTGGACACCAAAAACAAGACCGGGGACACCATCCGCTGCCTGTTTGACGGGTATGTGCGCATCGCCAAACGGAGCAGGACGTATGGGAATGTGGTGGTTGTCAGGCATCTGAACGGTTTGGAAACCTTTTACGCCCACTGCTCCCGCCTGTTGGTCGCGCAAAATCAGGAAGTGAAGGCAGGAAACGTGCTGGCCTTGGTCGGCAGCACCGGACGCTCGACCGGCCCCCACCTGCATTTTGAGACCCGTTACAAGGGCGTGCCCTTCAATCCGCGCTATATGATCGATTTTGATTCAAATTGTTTGCACAGCGACACACTAAAAATCACCAGAGAAACGTTTAATTACCTGAAACCATACGGAGGTTCCGGCGCGGGCTCGTCGTCGAACGCCATGTATTACAAGGTGCGTCCGGGTGACACGCTGTCGCAGATTGCACGGAAGCACCACACTACGGTGGCCGCGCTCAAACGCTTGAACGGACTGCGTTCCGATTTCATTCGCGACGGGCAGCGCTTACGGATCCGATAACGAAACACCATGATGAAGAAAAAAGTCTTCGCCCGGCTATGCGGCTTATGTTTGTGCCTCGCCTCCCTTTTTTCAGGGCATGCGCAGTCCTGGACGCAGGAGGTGACCCTGGCTGACTGGCGGACGGTGAGGGAGGAGCTTGCCTCCGGGGAGCGAATCCAGTACCTGTTTTTCGAGTCCGCATTTTTGGAGAAAAAAGGCGGTCGGCTGATGCCCTATTGGCAGCGGCAGTGGCCTTGCCCAGAGGGGCGGCGTTACCGCGTCGAAGTGTCCGAAGGGCGTTGGGAGGCCTTGTCTGAAGCGGAAAAGGCCTGTCTTCCTTTGGCGGTGTTGGACTCCTTGTCAGAACTTTACAGCGTCTCCCGGGTCGTCACCCGCAAACAGCCCATGACGGAGGTCAGGGTGTGGCCTTTCCGCAAACGGAACGGGACGTATGAGAAACTGCGCTCCTTCCGGCTTTCGGGAGTGTTGGAGGACGTCCCCGAACAGAAGTCCGGCGTGCAGAAATCCTATGTGCCGCATTCGGTGCTGGCTTCCGGTGAAATTTACAAGGTGGCCCTTTCCGGCACGGGTGTTTACAAAGTGACCCACTCCCTTTTGGCAAGCATGGGCGTGCGGATGAGCGGCCTGAACATCCGGGCCGTTTCCGTGTACGGGAACGGGGGCTTCCAGTTGCCGGAAAACACCCACGAGAAGGTTCCTGATGACATTCAGGAGGTTCCGCTCAAAGTGGTGGACGTGGACGGCGACGGGATTTTCGATGCGGAGGACTACCTGCTGTTTTATGCCAGGGGCATTGTGGAATGGAAATGTGATGCCAACGCTTCCTTCGTCCATACCTTGAACGTGTATTCCGATTACGCCTATTATTTCATCAAAATCAACCAGGCACCGACGAAAACGCTTGGCACGGCGCAGTCCGTCACCGCGACGCCCACCCATGTCCTGACTTCCTACCGCTACCACGGGCTGCTGGAAGAGGACCTTATCAGTCCGACGGGCGTGGGACGCTTGTGGTTCAAGGATTTGTTCGATGCCATCACTTCCCGCACCTATACCTTTTCCTTGCCGGCCTTGGAGGCTTCCACCAAAGTGGACCTGCTGTTGCGCTTAGCCGTTTCCTCGCCTTCCTATGCCTCGTATTTCTCCTACCGGGCGGACGGAGGGGACTTGGGTTCCGTGGGCATGACTTCCGGCAAGGGCGAAGTGAAATCCGCCAGATACTCCTTCACTCCCACATCCTCAAACTTTTCTCTCACATTGAATTACAGCAAACCGGCCAACACTTCCAAGGGGTGGTTGGATTACATAGAGGTCAATGCCTCTTGCCAGTTGCGGCAGTCCTCCTCTCAGTTCGATTTCCGTTGTCCCGCCGCGGTCGGGGCGGGGAATGTGGCGGAATACCGCATCCAGACCTTGGGTCACGCGCCGGAGGTTTGGGACGTGACCGACCCCTATGCCTATCGCAAGGTGGAGACCACGCAGGACGGAGGGACGCTTTCCTTCCGCCTTCCTGCGGACAGCCTGCGGGAGTTTGTCTCGTTTTACGGCTCCGATTTGCCCGTGCCTTCTCCTGTGGGAAGGGTGGCCAATCAGGACTTGCATGCCGCCGAGGCGACCGATCTGGTGATTCTCACCCCGCCCGCTTTCCTGAGCTATGCCGAACAGTTGGCCAATTTGCGCCGCAGCAGTCAGATGCGTGTGCTGGTAGTGACCACCACGCAGGTTTATCAGGAGTTCGGGAGCGGGGCCCAGGACATTGCGGCCATTCGGAATTTCATGCGGATGCTGTACGAGCGTCACCCTTCCGACCCGCCGAAAAACCTGCTTTTGTTCGGCAAGACTTCTTACGATTTCAGAAACCGTAAAGGATTGGGAACCTGTTATATTCCCAACTATCAGGCTTCAGAGGTCTTTGATGAGGACGAGTGCCTTTCCACCGATGATTTCTTTGTCAAACTTGATGATTACGAGGGAAAAAATAACAACGGAACCATGGATGTGGGCTTGGGGCGCATTCCCGTCAGCACGGCGGAGCAGGCGGCCACGGCCGTCCAGAAACTCAAGCAGTACGCTTCCATGGATTTGCTGAACGATGTGCGCTCCAACGACATCTCCAACTTGGCGGACTGGCGCAATATTTTGGCTTTCTGTGCCGATGACGACGCGGATGCCATGGGGCACATCTACAATGCCGACCGTATCGCCATACAGGTGGCCGCCGACTATCCGGTATACAACATCGAAAAAATCTATTTGGATGCCTATAAAAAAGTCTCCACTTCCCAGGGGCAGCGCTTCCCGGATGCCACGGAAGCGCTGAATCAGCGCGTGAACAAGGGCTGCCTATTCCTGACCTACATGGGGCATGGCGGGGATAACGGCTGGGCGCACGAGCGCATTCTGAAACGTTCCGACATCAGTTCGTGGACCAACCGCTACAATTTTCCGTTTCTCTATGCTGGTTCCTGTTCCTTCGGGGTTTACGACAAATTGAGCTCGCTTTCGCCTTCGGAGGACATGCTGTTCAAGGCGGACGGCGGCACCATCGGTGTGATTTCCGCCTCCCGCAGTTCTTATGGCGGTACCAACGAAGCTTTTGGCATGCAGTTGCACAACCTCATGCTTGCCACAGACAGCAATGCCGCGCATTTGACCATGGGAGAGGTGTTTGCCACAGCCAAAAACCGCTGCGGCTCCGTCAACATGTACATCTTTTTCGGGGACCCCTCCATGACCCTCGCCTTCCCAAAAACACAGGTGAAGACAGACAGTGTGAACGGTTCCGTCCAAATAACGGACGACACGTTGCAAGCCTTGTCCTACGTGACCATCAGCGGCCACGTGTGCGCTCCGGACGGCAGCCTCGCCCGGGACTTCAACGGCTATGTGTACCCGACCGTTTACGACAAGGCGACGAAGGTGACCACCTTGCTCAACAACAGTGTCAGCACTGAGAAAACCTTTCAGTTACAGAAGAATATCCTGTACAAAGGAAAAATTTCGGTCACCAACGGCTGTTTCCGTTTCGGTTTCCTGCTTCCCAAGGACATCAATTACGACTATGGTTTCGGTAAAATCAGCTATTATGCGTATGGCAACCGTCTGGACGCCAACGGCTACGACACGGTGCGCATAGGCGGCATCAAGGATACGGCCATCAGCGACAACCGGGGTCCGGAGATTCGGCTGTACCTGAACGACGAAACCTTCGTGAGTGGCGGCGTTTCCGGAAGCAGTCCGACCCTTTTGGCCGAAATCAGCGACGAAAACGGGGTGAACACGGCGGGCATCGGCATTGGGCATGACATTGTGGCGGTGCTGGACCGGGACGAGGGCAACCCCATTGTGCTGAACGATTATTACGAATGCGAAGAGAACAGCAGCCTTTCCGGAAAAATACGCTATCTTCTCTCCGATTTGCCGGAAGGGGAGCATAGCCTGAGCCTGCGGGCCTGGGATGTGCTGAACAACCGGGGCGAGGCTTCGTTGGTGTTCACGGTGGCGGATCCCAAGGACATCGCGTTGGAGCATGTGCTGAACTATCCCAACCCATTCACCACCCATACGCAGTTCTATTTTGAACACAACCAGATTAATACCACGCTGGAAGTTCGCATACAGGTGTTCACGGTTTCCGGAAAACTGGTCAAGACCATTTTGCATACGGAATTTGCGGAATCCTTCCGCTGCGGTCCTTTAGACTGGGACGGAAGGGACGATTTCGGCGGGCGTTTAGCCAAAGGAACGTACCTTTACAAGTTGAGTGTGCGCACGGCTGATGGCCAGAAAGCCGAGAAAATAGAGAAGCTCGTGCTATTGTAGTGAAAAAAAAAAGAAATAGTGATTTTCATAAACATAAATTATATACTTTTGCAAGTTCGATTGGGCGTGTTTCCCTCAAAAGGTTTTTTGGGGGAAAGGCGCGGTCGGTATAGCGAAAAAACAGAATATAAATAATAAAATATCAAATGGTTAAGCAATTCAAGAAATCAATAGGCCTTTTCCTGTTACTGACGCTTCCCTGTTTCATGGTGTCGTATGCCCAGTCCGGTTACAAGAACAATGGACAGGCTTACAATGGGACAACCATCCGTCCCCTGACCACTGCGGTCTCCTATTTGCAGGTCGGACCGGACGCCCGTACCGGTGGTATGGGTGAAGTGGGAGCGGCCCTGCCTGACGATATGAACGCCCAGCACTGGAATGCGGCCAAGTACGCCTTTTCGCAGAACAAATTGGGTGTGTCCGCCACGTACAGCCCCTGGCTGGCCGGTTTGGGCTTAGGTTTGCAGGACATTTACATGGCTTACTTGAGCGGTCACATGAAGCTGACCTCTTTGGACGCCATCTCCTTCTCGCTGACGTATTTCTCTTTAGGCGAGATGGACATCACCGACTATGAGGGCGCCACGATTTTCGAAAACGTCAAGCCTCATGAGTTTGCCTTGGACGCGGCCTATTCCCGCAAACTGACCGACAATTTCTCCATGGCGGTCACGGGACGCTTCATTTATTCCAACCTGACCACCGTGAGCGATGTCTCCACCAACACCAGCGATTTGAAGCCGGGTCTGGCCGGAGCGGCGGATGTGGCCTTGTTCTATCAGAAAGAACTGAGGGCAAACAACTTGTATAAAAGCCTGATTGGAGCCGGTCTGACAATTTCCAACATAGGAAACAAGATTTCGTACTCCAACGACATGGACAAAGACTTCCTGCCCGCCAATTTCCGTTTGGGTGTGGCCTACACCATGTATGTGGACAAGTACAACAAGCTGACCTTTGAGTTCGACGTGAACAAGCTGCTGGTGCCGAGCACGGTCATCTATAAGAACGACACGGCTTCTGACGGCAAGATCCGGAAAGTGGTGGATCAGGCTGAAACCATGATTACCGCCAAAGATCCCAGAGACGTTTCCGTGATTGACGCCATTTACCGTTCCTGGTTCGACGCGCCGGGCGGCATGAAAGAGGAATTGGATGAATACATTCTGAACGTGGGTGTGGAATACACCTACAATGAGCTGTTCTCCGTCCGTGCGGGTTATTTCAACGAGGCCAAGACCAAGGGCGCCCGTAAATATTTCACCTTCGGCGCCGGTTTGCGTTACAGCATGGTGAATTTCGACGCTTCCTATATCGCCGTGCTGCCGGTGGACGGTTTGCAGGGCACCCATCCGTTGAAGAACACGGTGCGTTTGAGCCTGTCGTTCGACATCAACGCTCCTGACGCCAAGGCTTCCATTCAACGTTAGGACAACACAGTCATGGACATACGGGTCGGCTTAGGTTTTGACACCCATCGTTTGGAAGCGGGCCGACCTCTGATTTTGGGCGGCGTGCCCATTGTCTCGGAACGCGGATGCGTGGGGCATTCGGATGCGGACGTGCTCATTCACGCCCTTTGCGATGCGCTGCTGGGCGCGGCCAACTTGAGAGACATAGGCTGCCATTTCCCCGACACCGACCCTAAATACAAGGGTGTGGACAGCCGGGTGCTGCTGCGGGAATGCTGCCGTATGGTGAGGGAAAAGGCGTGGGAAATAGCCAATACGGACACCGTGCTGGTCATACAGGAGCCGAAAATCAATCCCTATGTTCCGGAAATGCAGGCGCAATTGGCCGCCGTCATGGGCATAGCGGAGGACGCGGTCAGCATTAAGGTGAAAACCTCCGAGCGTCTGGGTTTCATCGGCCGGTGCGAGGGTGTTTCCGCCCAGGCCGTCGTGTTATTGACAAAGTAAAAAACAAGGAAGCCATGATTATCAAAGTGCCGCAACGGGAACCCCGTAAATTCAACTATCAGCCACGCTATTACACTCCGGTGAAGCCGGATGCGAATTCCGGCGAGGGGGAGGAGGACGAAAGGACGGCGATGCGGAACCGCATCCGCGAGGGAATGGAACGCCAGAAAAAGCATGAGCGTTTGCCCGCCACCCGTCTGATGGTCTTTGTGCTGCTGCTGTTTGTCTTGTTGTGGATACTGTCAATGCTTTAAGGGATGGGAGTCATTCGCGTGCTTTCCCCGGTGGTGGCCAGCCAGATAGCGGCTGGAGAAGTGGTGCAGCGTCCCGCTTCAGTGGTTAAGGAGTTGGTGGAGAACGCCGTGGATGCCGGTGCCACCAAAGTGGACCTCGTTGTGAAGGACGCGGGCCGCACCCTGATTCAAGTGACGGATGACGGTTGCGGCATGGACACGGATGACGCCCAGCACTGTTTTGCCCGGCACGCGACTTCGAAAATTTCTTCCGCCGATGATTTGTTTCGCTTGCAAACCAAGGGTTTCCGTGGGGAGGCCTTAGCATCCATCGCATCCATCGCGCATGTGGAGCTGCACACGCGTCCCGCGGACAGTGAATTGGGGACGCACCTGCTGATGGAAGGGGCGGAATGCAAGCTGAACGAGTCCTGCTCCTGTGCGAAAGGCACCACCTTTCGGGTGCGCAACCTGTTTTTTAATGTGCCGGCCCGGCGCAACTTCCTGAAATCGGACAATGTGGAGTTCTCCCATATTCTGGACGAGTTTCTGCGCATTGTGCTGGCCACGCCCGAAGTGGCGTTCACACTTTACCATAACGACAAGCAAATCTATGACTTGCCGAAATCCGGCTTGAAACAGCGCATCATCAACGTGTATGGGAAAAGCTACAACGAGAAATTGCTTCCCTTGCAGCAGGAGAGCCAGATTGTGCGCATGGAAGGCTTTATCGGGAAGCCGGAGGCCGCACGGAAAACCAAGGGGGAGCAGTTTTTGTTTGTGAACCGCCGTTATTTCCGGCATCCGTATTTCCATCATGCCATCACCTCCGCTTTGGAGGAAGTGCTTCCGGCGGAGCATCACCCGACCTATTTTATTTATTTTGAGATAGATCCTTCAAAAATCGATGTCAATATCCATCCGACCAAGATAGAAGTGAAGTTCCAGGAGGAGAAACTGATTTATCCCTTCCTGCGGGCGGCGGTCCGGCATACGGTGGGCATGTTCAACATTTCTTCCAACATCGATTTTGACAATGTGTCGCCCTTGGATTTCAGCATGGTGCCTACCGGCGGCGTGCCGAAACAGCCGGGCATTTCCTACAATCCGAATTACAATCCCTTCGACCCAAAGACATATGCCAAGTCCGCTCCCAAGCCCTACGAGGAGAAGCCTTCCCCTTTCCGGCCGCAGGTGTCGGACGCATGGCAGCAGATTTATGAGACCTTGAAGGAAAACACCACCCAGGCGGAGGAAGCGGAGGAGGTGCAGTTAGCCTTGCCGGGGACAGAAAATCCGGACGAGAATCCGGAGCAAAACCTTGCGCAACCGTCCTTGTTCCAGTGGGAGAATGCCTACATTGTCACCTGTGGCGCGTCCGGGCTGCTGCTGATTGACCAGGAGGCGGCTTCGGAAAGGGTGCTGTACGAGCGTTTTCTGCGTCAAATGGAGCGCAAGGAGCCCGCGCCGGTGCAGCAGCTGCTGTTTCCGGAATCGGTGAACCTTTCTCCTCAGGATGCGGAGACCGTCAAGGATTTGTTGAAGGAATTCAAGGGCATGGGCTTTGACATGGAACCCTTCGGCCGTCATGTGCTTGTTGTGCGCGGCGTGCCTGCGGATTTGCTGGATCAGCCTGTACAGCAGGTGTTGGAGCAGATGATGGAGGCGTACAAATGCAATCTGGTTTCCATGAAATGGGGGCGTAAAAACAATCTGGCCTGCTCCATGGCCCGCACCATGTGTGTAAAAAAAGGCAAAGTACTGTCTTCCATAGAAATGCAGGAGATCGTGCGTCAGCTTTCCCTCTGTGGCACACCGGCCGTTTCGCCGAGCGGCGGCAAGGTGTTTCTTCAATTCAGTCCGGCGGAGGTACAGAAACTGTTCAACGAACGTCAAAAGATATGAACAAACGGAAAATCATCAACGATCCGGTCTACGGCTTCATCACCATTTCCGATGATTTGATATTTGACCTGATAGAACACCCTTATTTTCAGCGTTTGCGGAATATACAGCAGTTGGGATTGAGCCATTTGGTGTATCCGGGTGCCTTGCACACCCGTTTCCAGCATTCCTTGGGAGCCATGCACCTGATGCGGGAGGCTTTGGAGAATCTGCAATACAAAGGCGTGGAAATCACCAAGGAAGAGGCCTTGGCGGCGCAGGTGGCCATTTTGCTGCACGACATCGGTCACGGGCCCTTCTCCCATCTTTTGGAAAAAACGTTCATCGTTTCCATGACTCATGAGGATTTCACTTCCCTGTTCATGGAGGAGCTGAACCGTCAGTTTGGCGGCCGTCTGGACCAGGCCATCCGCATTTTCGAGGACCGATACCCCAAACATTTTCTGCATCAGTTGGTTTCCGGGCAGTTGGATGTGGATCGTCTGGACTACCTGACGCGGGACAGCTTTTTCTCCGGCGTGGCGGAAGGCGTGGTGGGGACGGAACGCATCATCAAGATGCTGAATGTGTATCATAATGAATTGGTTGCGGACATCAAGGCCATTTATTCCATAGAAAAATTCATTATTTCCCGCCGTCTCATGTATTGGCAGGTGTATCTGCACAAGACGGTGCATGTGGCGGAAATGATGCTGGTGCTTTGCCTGCAACGGGCGAAGGTTTTGTGGAAGCGTTCTGAAAAGCTTTTTCTGCCGGAAGCCATGCAGGTTTTTTTCGGGCAGGACTTCACTGTGGACGATTTTTGCAGTCGCCCCGAGCTGCTGAAGCATTATGCCAGCTTAGACGACAGGGATATATGGTATTGCCTCAAGCAGTGGCGGACGCATTCCGACAGGGTGCTTTCCGAACTGTCGGAGCGTTTGTACAGCCGTAACCTGTTCCGTATAGAGATTTCTGAGAAGCCTTTCGAGCCCAATCTTGTGGCATCGGTGCGCAAACGCTTGAAAGAGCAGCTGCTGTACACGGAGGAGGAAGCGGATTTCATGTTTTCTTCCGGAAAAATGGAGAACCGGGCCTATAACAAGCAGGAGGATGCCATCCTGATGCTGGACAAAGGTCGCCCCTGTCCCTTGGAATCCTTGTCAGACCATCTGAACCACAGAATGTTATCTGAAAGTGTGAGCAAATATTTTATCGCGTATCCCAAAGAATTGGCATGAAAGTCCCTTTTAAACCCGGAACCATGATTTACCCCCTGCCTGCCCTGATGGTCAGCTGCGGGACGATGGAAAACCCCAATATCCTTACGGTCGCCTGGACGGGAACCGTGTGCAGCGACCCGCCCATGTGCTATATCTCCATCCGCAAGGAGCGCTATTCCTATCCCATCATCCGGGATTCGGGGGAGTTTGTGCTGAACCTCACCACGGAAGCCTTGGCCTATGCCACAGACTGGTGCGGTGTGAAGTCCGGGAGAGATGTGCAGAAATTTGAGGCGTTGCATCTTACGCCTGAAAAAGGGCAGTGCGTGGCCGCGCCGCTGATTGCCGAATCCCCTTTGAATATCGAGTGCAAGGTTACGGAAATCAAGGAATTGGGCTCCCATGACATGTTTATCGCCAAGGTGGTGGCGGTGAATGCGGAAGAGCAGCTCATCGATGCCTCCACCCAGGCTTTCCAGTTGAACCATGCACGCCCCATCGCCTATTCCCACGGCAAATACTACACCTTGGGCGAAAAAATAGGTTCCTTTGGCTTTTCCGTGAAAAAGAAGCGGAAATCCCGTTAGAATTTCTTCACGGCCATTTGGTAGGTGCGGAAACCGCCCGAAAGGTTGTACACGCGGGTGAATCCGTGCTGGCTCAGTATGCGGCAGGCGAGGTAGCCCCGCAAGCCTATGGCGCAGTAGATGATAATGTCCTTGTCTTTAGGCAGTTCAGAAAGATGCTCCCGCAAATGGTCTACTTCCATGTTCATGGCATCCGGCAGGTGACCGGCCGCGTATTCCAGTGGCGTGCGCACATCTAACAGCAGGCTTTGCTCCGCGTTCCGATGCGCTACCTCCTGCCATTGAACAACGCGGCAGCGTCCGGCGAGGATGTTGTCAGCGACAAATCCGGCCATGTTCACCGGATCTTTGGCGGAGGCGAAAGGAGGCGCGTAGGCTTGTTCCGTTTCGCAAAGGTCTGTCACGTTCCCGTTCAGCCGCAGCACTTGCGCAATCATTTCAATGCGTTTGTCCACGCCTTGGCTGCCCACGGCCTGCGCTCCCCAAAGCCTGCCGTTTTCCGGATGGAACAGCAGTTTGAGGTCTATCATTTTGGATTGCGGGTAGTAGGTGGCGTGGGAGGCGGAGTGGGTGTGAGACACCGCGTAGGGCAGCCCTTCCTTTTGCAACAGTTTCTCGTTCAGTCCCACAGAGGCCACGTGCAGGTCAAAGACCTTGGCGATGGAGGTGCCGATGCAGCCGTTGTAGGTGTGGCGGTTTCCCAACACCATGTTGTCGGCGACGATGCGGGCTTCCTTGTTGGCGGGTCCGGCCAAAGGCAGCAGCACCGGTTTTTGGAGCAGACGGTGGGGGATTTCCACCGCGTCCCCGAGGGCGTAAATGTCCGGGTCCGAGGTCTGCATGTGGGCGTTCACCGCAATGCCGCCGGTCTCGCCTATGCGCAGCCCGGCGGCCCGCGCCAGCTCCGTGTGCGGACGCACGCCTATGCAAAGCAGCGCCATGCCGCAGTCAATGCGCTCCCCGTTGTCCAAGGTGACACGCAGCCCGTCCGCTTCCCGTTCGAAGCGGCTCACGCCTTTTCCCAAATACAGCGCTACGCCGTTGTCGTAAAGTTTCTGGTGGATGAAGTTCGCCATTTCAAGGTCGATGGAACCCATCACCTGCGGCTGCTTTTCGACAAGGCTCACCTCCAAACCTGCCATGCACAGGTTTTCAGCCATTTCCAAGCCGATGAAGCCTCCTCCGATGATGACGGCGCTTTCCACCTCTTTTTCCTGAATGTATTGTTTGATGCGGTCGGTGTCCTGCACGTCCCTCAGGGTGAAAATCCCTTCGCTCTGAACGCCAGGCCAGTCCGGGACAACAGGCAAAGCGCCGGGGGACAGCACGAGTTTGTCGTAGGTCTCCTCGTAGGTGTTGCCGCTTTCCGTCTCCCGTATACGGACGGTTTTCTGTTTCGGGAGCACCGCCACCGCTTCCGAAAGGGTGCGGATTTCCACGCGGAAGCGCTGGGCGAAGCCTGGGACACTCTGGACAAACAGTTTCTCCCGCTGGGGGATGGTCTCTCCGATATAATAGGGCAGACCGCAGTTGGCATAGGAGATGTAAGGGCCTTTTTCAATCAGGATGATGCGGGCCTGCTCGTCCATACGGCGCAGCCGCGCCGCCACACTGGCGCCGCCCGCCACACCGCCGATGATGACGTACTTGTTCATAGGTTGCTGTATTAGAAGGTATACGTTGTGTGAATCAATAAACTGTTGTGCCTCAAACCGGCCCTGCTGTACAGGCTTTTTCCCACCGGGGTAAGGGAGTAGAGAAAGCGCAAATGCAGCCCCCAATGCCCTTCGCCCTGCCATTGCAGACCGCAGACGCCGCCCCATTCGAAAAAGCGGTAGGTGTCTTCGCCGGAGGCGTCCCATTTCTCTCCGTTCCGGCTGATGCTGATTCTTGGGGTCATGTTGAAAGAGAAGCCCGCTTCCAAACGGTAGGTTTTCAGGCAGTTCCATTGCGCCAGCAGGGGCATGCCGATTTGGTGGAAGGTGGCGTGGTAGGTGTTCAGCATCCCTTCCCCCTCTTCGTTGGTCGCTTTGCAGCCTTTCTGCATATAGTCCAGTTCGCCTTGAAGTTGCCATTTCCCGTCTTGGAGCGGCAGCGCGGCGAACACACCGGCGAACAGTCCAGGTTTATGGTAGTCTTCCATGTTGTCTCCGTCCACTTGGGAAGCCAGCAGGCCGATACCGGCCCCGCCCTTGAAGCGTTGGGCTTCCGCCGAAAGTGTCAGCAGCAGCAGTCCGCAGGCCAGCAGCAGGTGTTGTTTACGCATGGTTCTCTTTTTTAAACGTGTCATTTGTTTCCGCAAGGTGTTCCCGGACAAGCTGGCGGTCTGCCATCAGTTGCTTGCGCAAAGCCTCGGTGTCTGTGAATTAGCGGTTTTCCCGCAGGAAATGCAAAGGGGTGATTTCCACGCTTTCTCCGTACAGGTCGCCGGAGAAGTCCAGCAGGTGCATCTCCACCCTCCGGTTTTTTCCGTCCAAGGTGGGGCGCATCCCGATGTCCAACATGCCGTAGCGGCAGCCCCCTTTCCAGTGCAGCACTGCCGCGTACACCCCGTCTTCCGGCAGAGGGTCGGCGGTTTGCAGGTTGGCCGTGGGAAAGCCTATCGTCCGTCCGATGCGGTCTCCCGGGACTATGGTTCCGTGCAGGGTGGCGTACATTTCCTATCCTTGTTTGTCAAAATGCAAAGGTCCGTAAAAAAACGATACCATTCCCGACAGCCGTAGCATAAAAAAAATAAAAAAAGCACCGTATGGTATTGATAAATTGTGTTAATTTGTACTTTTGAATTCTATACGTAGAAGAAATACTAAGTGCTTAAAAAACAAGCTAATGGAAGACAATAAAAAAGTTATTGGAAAGATTTCCCAGGTAATTGGCGCTGTCGTGGACGTGACTTTCGACTCCCAGGAGCAGCTGCCCCGCATTTACGATGCATTGGAAGTGACCCGCGACAACGGCGAAGTGGTCGTGTTTGAATGCCAGCAGGATATTGGTGAAAACACCATGCGCTGCATCGCCATGGACTCCACGGACGGCCTGTACCGGGGCATGGACGTGGTCGCCACCGGAAGAACCATCAGTATGCCCGCCGCCAACATCAACGGCCGTCTGCTGAATGTCATCGGAAAAACCATCGACGGACTGGAGCAGGTGAAAACCGACAAATACAAGAGCATCCACCGCGATCCTCCCACTTTTGAGAATCTTTCCACTTCCAGCGAAGTGCTGTACACGGGCATTAAGGTCATCGACCTGATTGAGCCTTACATGAAGGGCGGAAAAATCGGTCTGTTCGGTGGTGCCGGTGTCGGCAAAACCGTGTTGATTATGGAAATGATCAACAATATTGCGAAAAAATATTCCGGCATGTCGGTGTTCGCCGGTGTGGGCGAGCGCACCCGTGAGGGAAACGACCTGCTGCGTGAAATGCTGGAGTCCGGAGTTATCCGCTACGGCGAAAAATTCATGGAAAGCATGGAAAAAGGCGGTTGGGACTTGAGCCTAGTGGACAAGGACGAACTGGAGAAATCCCAGGCGACCTTGGTCTTCGGCCAGATGAACGAGCCTCCTGGGGCGCGTGCGCGTGTGGCCTTGTCCGGTCTGACCGTCGCCGAGCATTACCGTGACGGGGACGAGAACTCCACCGGAAGGGACATCCTTTTCTTTGTGGACAACATTTTCCGTTTCACGCAGGCCGGTTCCGAGGTGTCCGCTTTGCTGGGCCGTATGCCTTCCGCCGTGGGTTACCAGCCCACGCTGGCCACGGAAATGGGTGTGATGCAGGAGCGTATCACTTCCACTAACCGGGGTTCCATCACCTCCGTGCAGGCCATTTACGTACCTGCCGACGACTTGACCGACCCGGCTCCCGCCACCACCTTCTCCCACTTGGACGCCACCACGGTGTTGAGCCGTAAGATTTCCTCTCTGGGTATCTATCCCGCTGTGGATCCGTTGGATTCCACTTCCCGCATCCTGTCTCCGGACATTGTCGGTGAAGAGCACTACAAGACCGCCCAGCGCGTCAAGGAGATGCTGCAACGTTACAACGAATTGCAGGACATCATCGCCATTCTGGGTATGGACGAGCTTTCCGAAGAGGACAAACTGACGGTGCACCGCGCTCGTCGTGTGCAGCGTTTCCTTTCCCAGCCTTTCCACGTGGCCGAGCAGTTCACCGGCTTGAAGGGTGTGTTTGTGAATATTGAGGACACCATCAAGGGATTCAACATGATTTTGGACGGAGAGGTGGACGAATATCCCGAGGCCGCTTTCAACCTGGTGGGAACCATAGAGGAAGCCATCGAAAAGGGCAAGAGGCTTTTGGCGGAAAGCGAGAACTAACATCCAATAGAGCAGTACGATATGAAGGTAGATGTCATTACCCCGGAACAGCAGCTGACGTTGGACAACGTTTCTTTGGTGCAACTGCCTGGTGTGGACGGTTTGTTTGAGATTCTGAAAGGCCACGCACCCCTCATTGCCGCTTTGGGCAAAGGCCGCGCGAAAATGGAAGTGGATGGGGAGACCAAAAGCTATACCGTACAGCACGGCGTGGTGGAGGTTTTGAAAGACCACGTGAAAA
>JAGAEQ010000078.1 GCA_017613015.1 Bacteroidales bacterium
CGCCTTGGGGGTCCAGGTGTATTGGTCCACTTTGTTGAAAACGAGCAGCGTGGGTTTTCCGGCAGCCCCCAGTTCGGCCAAGGTCTGCTCCACGACCCGCAGCTGCCCTTCGAAATCCGGATGGCTGATGTCCACCACATGAATCAGCAGGTGGGTCTCCCGCACCTCGTCCAAAGTGGATTTGAAGGATTCCACCAAATGGTGCGGCAGTTTCCGTATGAAACCGACGGTGTCGGAGAGGAGGAAGGGGATGTTTTGGAAGACCACTTTGCGCACGGTGGTGTCCAAGGTGGCGAACAGCTTGTTCTCGGCAAACACTTCGGAACGGCTGAGCAGGTTCATCAGGGTGGATTTGCCCACGTTGGTGTACCCGACCAAAGCCACGCGGACGAACTGCCCCCGGTTTTGGCGCTGGGTGTGTTTTTGGGTGTCTATTTTGGCCAGTTTCTCTTTCAGCAGGCTGATGCGGTCGCGGATAAGCCTGCGGTCGGTCTCGATTTCCTTCTCTCCGGGGCCCCGCATGCCGATGCCGCCGCGTTGTTTCTCCAAATGGGTCCACAAATGGGTCAGGCGGGGCAGCAGGTATTCGTACTGGGCCAGCTCCACCTGTATTTTCGCGTGCGCCGTTTGCGCCCGGGTGGAAAAAATGTCCAGAATCAGGCGGGTGCGGTCAATCACCTTGCATCCCGTCAGTATGCCTTCCAGGTTGCGGACCTGTCCGGTGCTCAACTCGTCGTCAAACACTACCGTGTGAATGTCCCCCCGCTCGCTGATGTAGGCGCGGACTTCCTCTATTTTTCCGGAACCGAGGTAGGTGCGGTTGTCCGGATGCTCCAGGTTCTGCACAAAACGTTTCACCACCCGTCCTCCGGCGGTCTGCACCAGAAACTCCAGCTCGTCCAGGTATTCCTGGGTGCGGGCCATGTTCTGGACTCCGGTGGCGATGCCGACAATGACGGTGGGCTCTTCTTGGGGAATGTTTGTCGTATCCATATCTGTAAATAACGGAAAAACGTTCGCGTTATTGCCTGCGGGCCTCCTCCCGTTCGGCGGAAGCCGTCTCCCATTCCTGCATCAGCCGGTCCAAGTCGTTTTTCAGCGACTGGTAGGTCTGGTATAATTTGCCGGAAGCCATGTCGGCGGCGTACTGCTCCGCGTTGTTCATCATTTCCTCGCAGGCCGCCAGTTCCTTTTCCTTGGCCTCGATGGCGTCCTCTATCCGCTGCACCGTTTTTTCCAGTTTCCGCACGATGCTTTCCTTGCGCTTCTGCTCCTCCCACTGGTTTTTTCCGGAGGAGGCTTCCGTTCCGGAAGCTTCGGTCATGGGGCGGTTGGCGGGGGCGTTCAGGGTTTCCCACTGCCGCTGGTCCAAGTAGTCCTGAATGTCTCCCAAATGTACTTTGATGCCTTTGTTCTTGAATTCAAATACTTTATCGGTCAGTCCTTGCAGAAAATCCCGATCGTGCGACACAATCACCAAGGTGCCGTCGTAGCGCAGCAGGGCGTTTTTCAGCACGTCCTTGGAAGTCATGTCCAAGTGGTTGGTCGGTTCGTCCAGCAGCAGCACATTGTAGGGCTCCAGCAGCAGTTTGGCCAAGGCTAACCGGGCTTTCTCCCCTCCGGAGAGCACCGCCACTTTTTTGCTCATGTCCTCTTCCTCGAAGAGGAAACTCCCCAGAATCCCCCTGATTTTAAGGCGGATGTCTCCCACGGCCACGTCGTCCAAGGTTTGGAGCACGGTGCGGCTGGTGTCCAGCATCTGATTCTGGTTTTGCGCGTAATAGCCGATGCGGACCATGTCCCCGGTTTGCAGCCGTCCCGACTGGGGCAGCAGTTCCTGCGTCAGCAGTTTCATCATGGTGGATTTGCCTTCCCCGTTTTTCCCGATGAAGGCCACTTTCTCCCGTGCCTCAATCACCCAGTCCACGTTCCGCAAAATGGGTTTGCCGGGCTCATAGGCGAAGCTGAGGTCCGTCGCCTCGAACACTACGCGGTTGCATTTGGGCGCGGGCGGGAACAAAAAATGGATGCGGGAGGTGTCCAGTTCGTCCACCTGCACCATTTCCATGCGCTCCAGCTGCTTGATGCGGCTCTGCACCTGTTTGGCTTTGGTGGCCTTGTAGCGGAAACGCTCGATGAACGCCTCTATGTCGCTGATTTCCTTCTGCTGGTTTTCCTGCACTTTCCGCTGGTGGGCGATGCGCTCCAGGCGGCGGTCCACATAGTCGTTGTAACAGCATTTGTAATCTTCTATGTGTCCGAATGTTATTTCAATGGTGCGCGAGCAGATGCTGTTCAGGAAACGGCGGTCGTGGGAGACCATGATGAGGCTTCCCCGGTATTTTTGCAGAAAATCCTCCAACCATTGGATGGACTCTATGTCTAAGTGGTTGGTGGGCTCGTCCAATAAGATGACTTCCGTGCGCCGCAGCAGGATTTTGGCCAATTCGATGCGCATCTGCCAGCCGCTGCTGAAGGCGGTGACTGGACGCTGGAAATCCTCGGGGGTGAAGCCCAATCCCGTCAGCACCCGGCTCATGTCTGCCTCCATGTGGGCGGCCCCGAGGTACTGCCGGCGGTGGCTGAGTTCGTTCAGACGGTCTATCGCGGCGGCGTAGGCTTCGGCCTCGTAGTCCTCCCGTTCCGCGATGCGGGTGTTCAGCCGCTCCATTTCCCTGTCTATGCCGCGGATTTCGTCAAACGCCTCCAAAGTTTTGTCCCACACGGTTTTGTCGCTTTGGATTTTCATTTCCTGCGGCAGGTAGCCGATGCGGAAGCCTTTGGTCAGGACCATTTCGCCGCTTTCCGGTTCCAGTTCGCGTGCCAGTATGCGGAGCAGGGTGGTTTTCCCCACGCCGTTTCTGCCGACCAGTCCGACGCGCTCGTTGTCCCCGACGACAAAATCAATGCCTTTGAACAGCGGATTTCCCGAAAAATAAACGGAAAGGTTGCGGACGCTGATCATGGGTGCAGCAGGAAACTGACGTCGCTGTTGGGTTCGTAGCTTTCCACGCGCAGCTTGCCGGTCTCGTTCTCATCGTAGTGGAACACCACCATCGGTTTGCCGCCTTTCAGCGCCAGGTGTTCGCCTTCCATCCAGAGGGCGGTGGCTTCCCGCAGTCCGACCACGGTCATTTGCTGGTTCACGGCGAGGTATTCGTTGAGACGGTCCTGACGGGTCTCGCCTCCGTGCTTGATCATCTTGTCGATTTCCGGATGGGGGTCCAGGTAGTGCGGGTTGATTTGGAAAGGCAACAGACGCAGGGTCTCAAAACTGGCAGGCTGCACAATCGGCATGTCGTTGGTGGTGCAGAGGGTGGGGCAGGCGATGTTGGAACCCGCGCTCCACCCGATGTAGGGCGTGCCTTCTTTGACTTTTTCCCGTATGGCATCCATCAGACCGTAGCGGTGCATTTCAGCCACCAAGTGGAAGGTGTTCCCTCCCCCGACGACAATGCAGTCGGCCTCTTTCACCGCTTGCAGCTTGTTTTCGCTGTGGTGGACGGAGTGGAAGTTTTCCAGGCCCAGTTTCTCCGCGAACACTTTTTTCACCCTTGCCTCATAGGCGTCGTAGCTTTTGGGGTAGGCCTGCTGCTGTATGAACACGCCCGCGAAGGGGACGAACAGAATGCGGCTTTTTTCCGTGAGCCCTTGCTGCTGTTTGAAGAGTTCCAGCTGGGAAATGGCCCAGGCCAGGTAAGGTTCTCCGAAATTGGTGGAGTTGCTGATCAGAAGTAAATGCATGTCGGATGGTTTTTATGGGAAACTGCCTTCTCACTGCGAACGCAGTTCCGGTTGAACATAAAGTGATGTGTCAATGCGTGCAAAATAGTGCGTGTCCTGTTTTCGCCTTCCCTTGCCCGGCACGTGGCGCGAACGCTGGAAAGGCAAACGCAAAGATAGCGCTTTTCGGGATACGTTTTGTCAAGGTGCTGAAATTTTGCGCAAAATCGGCACGGAAACAGCAATTTTCACGTGGTGTCTTCCTTTTTTTGGATGGATGGCCTGTTCGTATTCATATTTTGCGGAACTTTGCATTTTGATACGCCCCTTGCGGGGAATGACAGAAACCGCTTGACAAATGAAAATGAAATTCGATAAGATAAAACATTATAGCTATGAAAGACATAAAAGCGTATATTGAGCAGCACAAAGACCGTTTTCTGAACGAATTGTTCGAACTGATCCGCATTCCGTCCGTCAGTGCGGAAGCGGAGCACAAGGAGGACATGCTCCGCTGCGCGGAGAAATGGCGTTCCCTGCTGTTGGAGGCGGGGGCCGACAAGGCGGAAATCATGCCGACTGCCGGAAATCCCGTGGTGTACGGGGAGAAAATCATCGACCCGGCGAAACCGACCGTGCTGGTGTACGGGCATTACGATGTCATGCCCGTCGCGCCGCTGGAGCTGTGGCGCACCCAACCCTTTGAGCCGGTGGTGAAAGACGGGCGCATCTGGGCGCGTGGCGCCGACGATGACAAAGGGCAGTCCTTCATGCAGGCCAAAGCCTTTGAGTTCATGGTGCGCACGGGGCAACTTCCCTGCAATGTGAAATTCATGCTGGAAGGCGAGGAGGAAATCGGAAGCGGCAGCCTCTATGCCTTCTGCGAAACCAACAAGGAGTTGCTCAAGGCCGATGTGATTCTGGTGAGCGACACCAGCATGCTGGCCGCGGACGTGCCGTCCATCACTTCCGGACTGCGCGGCCTCTGCTATTGGGATGTGGAGGTGACGGGTGCCAACCACGATTTGCACAGCGGTATCTACGGCGGCGCGGTGGCTAACCCCATCAACGCTTTGTGCCGTATGATTGCCGGGTTGCACGATGCCGATTACCACATCACCATCCCCGGATTTTACGACGATGTGCTGGTAATCAGCGACGAGGAGCGTGCCCTCATGGCGCAGGCGCCTTTTGACGAGGAGGCCTACAAGCGCGAACTGGACATTGACGCGGTTTGCGGGGAAAAAGGCTACAGCACCAAGGAGCGCACCGGCATACGGCCCTGCCTGGATGTCTGCGGCATTTGGGGCGGACATACCGGTGAGGGTTCCAAAACCGTTTTGCCGTCCAAGGCTTACGCCAAAATATCCACCCGTTTGGTGGCCAATCAGGACTTTCAGAAAATCAGCCGGATGTTCCAGGAATATTTCGAGGCTTCCGCACCGGAGGGCGTGCGCGTGAAAGTGACGCCCAGCCACGGCGGCGCGGCCTATGTCTCCCCCTTGGAGATGGCGGCCTACCGTGCGGCGGAGAAGGCCATGACCGAGACCTACGGCAAGCGTCCCATTCCGACGCGCAGCGGCGGCTCCATCCCCATTGTGGCCGGATTCGAGAAGATATTGGGCATCAAGAGCATACTGATGGGCTTCGGTTTGGGCAGCGACGACATTCACGCGCCCAACGAGAACTATCCCTTGCAGCAGTTTTTCAAAGGCATCGAGACCATTCCGTATTTTTACGCCTATTTTGCGGAAATGTTTCCGGTTTCAGGAAAGTAAAAGCAGCTAACTTCAAGAAAACCAAAGGGGAGTGCGGAAGTGAAATATTTTTCCGGATTTCGCTCCGGTGTATTGGAAAAGTTAGTACTTTTGCACTTCCTAATTGGAAGGGAAAAGAAGAAGTTAAGGAACATATAAAAATTCGAGAGAAATGTCTAAGATTTGCATGATTACAGGGAAAAAGCCGATGAGAGGAAACAATGTGTCGCATTCCCATATAAAGACCAAACGCAGATTCGTCCCTAATTTGCAGGAGAAAAAGTTCTACATTCCTGAAACCGACGAATGGGTCATCCTGAAAGTGTCCGCCAAAGGCATCAAATACATCAACAAGCACGGTGTGTTGGGTGCGCTGCAGCACGCTTACGACAAAGGAGTCCTGTAGGAAGCGGATTTTCTGACACATAGAAAATAAAAGCGAAAGCGGAGACCGTGGGTCTCCGCTTTTTTTTGCATGGCGGCATACGAAACCGGCGCCCATTTCCGGCTGACCCTGTAAAGTAAGCTCCGTGCCGGCCTGACCTTGTCCGTCGGCTTACAACCCATGCGTTATGAACAATATGAGTATGATTATGTGAACAAAACCTATAAAAAAAAGGGGCTTTCCGGCATCAAGGCGGATAAATTCTCCTACTTCAACGGCATGTTCCAGGTAGGGTACATGTACCGGTTTGCGAGGTAAGGGGGGCGTTTGAGTTTTTTCAACTAAATATCTTCAAGATTGTCTCGTTTTGAATCCGAAAGGCAATCAGGAATTTTTCTATAGATAGCGGTATCTTCAGCAGCCATAGGCAGATTATATTCCTCTTTTTTATCAAAGTCATAGGATGCCACATTGTGGTGCAAGGGAACAACAGCGGCTTCAATTCCTTTTACATCACTTTCCAACCGATTCTTCTTGAAATTCTCCGCCTGCTCGAAGATGGCTTTGAACACTTCGTCGCGGGTGGCGGGCGGATATTTATGTTTGGCCAACGTTAAGATAATCTGTACTTTCAGCTGTGCCTTGATGTCCGCCTTTTTGTCCCAATCAATGTATTGTGTCTTGTCGTCCACCACCTCCTTCACATCTTTTGCGAGGGCAATGTATTGTTCCTCCGTATATTCATTCACAAAACCGTATTGCTCGGCCACAGATTTCAGAATGTCGTAAAAGGCTTTCACCTCAATATTGGGAATGCCGTCAGGCAAGACATTGTCTTTCTTTATCTCTTCGAATAAATCCGCCAGTTGCTTAGCCACTTCCGTCACAATTTCGTCGGCTAGCACAATGTCATCCGAACGGTCGTTGTATTTTTCGATGATACCGTTCAGACGTTCGGTGAAACAGACGGCTTTCACTTTGTTCACCTTCTTCACACTGTCGATGACCCGCTTGAGAAGCTGTTCCATCAGCTTGACTTTCGTATTCTTATAAGGGAGTTTTTTCAGTTTCTCCATGTACTGCGTAGCCAACATGTCAATCTGTTCGTTGTTGTCAAGCCGCATGGTGTTGATAGCTACCACCTCTTCCGAAATCAGCGCTTCGTTGACCAGCTTCAGCACGTGTCGGTTCATCTGCGTGGCATCGGGCGACTCGCCTGTGGTGGTTTTGTAGATGATGGAACGAACACCGGAGAAGAAATGCACATCGTTGACCTCATCCTTGGTAATGCGCTCGTCGTTGTTGCACATGTTGTAGGCCGATTTCATGATGGAAGTGTGTTTCATGAAACGTTTCTCTAACTCCTCCGTCTGCTGGATGCGTTCGGCGGCCAATTGCAAAGTATCCAACTGTTCCAAGGGCGTTCCCGTGAAGAATTTGCCGTAGTCGAAGCCGTGGAACATCCGTCTCAACAAATCCAATTCGTCCTTGAACAGTTTCACGGCACTGTCAATTGTTTCCACAGGCGTCTCGTTCTGTCCGCCATTGGCGTAGCGCTTCATCGCCTGATTGAACTTCTTTTTGATGCCCAAGTAATCGACAATCAATCCTTTGTCCTTGCCGGGATAGTTGCGGTTCACGCGGCTGACCGTCTGAATGAGCGTGTGCATCTGCAACGGCTTGTAACAGTACATCGTGTCCAAGCAAGGCACATCGAAGCCCGTAATCCACATGTCCACCACAATGGCAATCTTGAAATTCGACTTCTCCTCTTTGAATTGAAGATCCAGCTTTTTGCGTTCGTCATCAGTTCCCAGCAGGTTGTAAAGTTCAGGAACATCGTCTTTCTGGCGAATGCAGACCAGCTTGATTTTCTCGATGGGCTTAATCTTCTCGGCTTCTTCTTTGGTGAGCTCTTCGCCTTCGCTGCAGATCTTCTTCTCTGCCCATTCCGGCCGCATGGCGACAATTTCTTTGTAGATGGCGAAACCGATCTCGCGGGTGGCGCAGACAATCATTGCCTTGCCCTTGACCGTACTGCCCTCCTCCACGCGGCGTTCGTAGTGCTGTAGGAAATCCACTGCCAAACGGTGTATCAGATCGGGACTGTTGAGCAGAATGCTCATCTGTGTCATGGCCTTTTTGCTCTCCTCAATCTGGTATTCCGACGAGCCCTCCTCGGCGCATTGGTCGTAGTAGGCCTCAATCTGTTTGATGAGATCGCTGTCGGCAAAAACATGCGAGGCGCGCCCTTCGTACATGATGGTTTTGGTGATGCCATCCTCAACGGCCTCTATCATGGAGTATTCATCCACCACGTCGCCGAACACATCCAGCGTGGCATCGATGGGAGTGCCGGTAAAGCCCACGTATGTGGCGTTGGGCAGCGAGTCACGCAGGTATTTGGCAAAGCCATACGAACGTTTAACGCCCTTGTCGGTTATCTCCACCTTCTCTTCCATACTGGTCTGAGTGCGGTGTGCCTCATCGCTAATGCAGATGATATTAGCGCGGTTAGAAAGCAGATTGATGTCTTTTGAAAACTTCTGTATTGTTGTCAAGAACACTCCGCCGCTGGTTCTGCCTTGCAGTTTGTCTTTCAGGTCCTCACGACTCTCAACTTGTTCTATCACGCTGTCGCCCACAAACTGCTTGGCGTTGAGCAGCAGGCGCGAAAGTTGGTCATCGAGGTCGGTACGGTCGGTGATGAGGATGATGGTGGGACTACACAGCGCTTTGCTCTTCATCAGCAGGCGCGAGAGGAACAGCATGGTGAGCGACTTGCCGCAACCTGTGGCACCGAAATATGTGCCGCCCTTGCCGTCGCCGCCGGCATTCAGTTTGCTGTGGTTTAAGATGTTCTGATATAGTGAACGGGCAGCGAAAAACTGCGGATAGCGGCAGATGAATTTCTTCTCGTCCTTGGAAGTATCTGGGAAATAGATGAAGTTGTGGATTACATCAATGAGCCGGTCTTTGCGGAAGAGGCCGGCAATCATCGTCTTGAGCGAGTTGATGCCGTCGCA
>JAGAEQ010000079.1 GCA_017613015.1 Bacteroidales bacterium
GCTGGAAATCTTGTATTATAGAAAAGGGCGGGAAACCGCGCCGACATTCTCGGCCTCGGTTTTCCGCCCTTTGTTTCTACACATTATTATATCTTACAGCCCCTCCGTCGTAGCGGTCTTTTTCGTATTCAAATATTTTCTACGCCCCCGCCCGCCCTCTAATCTTAGAGTGGGGCGAGGGCGTATGAATGATGAGATTTCATCCCAACTTATTTCGATTACTAAGACTCTGCGAACTTGATTTTTGATACCGTTCGTGAGGCGTAAATGTTTGCATAATTCAGAAAAAGTTTGTACCTTTGCAGCGCAAAAAAATCGTGAGTTTATGGAAATAGATTTCAGGAATCTGCCGAAAGGCTATGTGTATTGTTTCAACAGCGAGTGTACACGTCATGAGCAGTGCCTCCGCTGGATTGTCAGCAACCAGTATGTCACCGACGATCTGTCATGCCAGGCGGTAAGGCCGCATGTGGCCCGCCTCAAAGCCTGTCCCTTTTACAGCAAGCCCGAAGTGCAGCGCATGGCGTGGGGGTTCACCAAGCTCTTCGCCGAGGTGAAGGCGAAAGACGGGCCCGTCTTGCGCGAGCAGATGAGGAACTACTTGGGCGGCATGGGCACCTATTCGCGCTACAAATTGGGCCGGCGACTGCTCACCCCACAGCAACAGAAGCACATTATCAGCCTCTTCCGGAAGAAAGGCTATACCGAAGGACTGGAGTTCGACAACTACGTAATGGTCTATGACTTAGACCATTAGGCCGTTTCCTGCCGTCATCTGTTCTAACCAATTTTATCACCGATATTTGGTTAGAGGATAACCAACGTCTGGTTACCGCCTAACCAGATATTGGTTACCTTCTAACCAGATATTGGTTATCGCCTAACCAGATATTGGTTATTCGCTTGTTTGGTGCGTTTTTTCTGTAAGGAAATAAAAGTATTGGCCCCAGACCTTATGCGCTATGGGAAAACACAATTCGGAGAATAGACCAGTCCTTCGAGTGCGTCGCGTCCTTCCGTGTCGGTCAGCACGAATGTGAACATCCATTTGTTCAGGCGAATGCCCGTTGCACGGACGTAAGGCAGTTTGATGAACACTTTGTTCCAGCCTTGGCGCAGTTGTACCTTGATGGGCTTGCGGGCTGTCATGTTCTCGTTGCGCAGGGGCGTTTCGTGGTCCATGCTCTCCTTCCCGGCATTGTCCCAGACAGGAGCCGACAGCTCCTCGTCGTTCAGCCAAAGCCGCGAACCCTTGCGGTCCCAATGGCCGTTTTCGGGAGCCAGGTCTTTCTCTGACCTTCCGTAGTTTTGGAACTCCACCAAAGCGCCGGCCTCCTGTTCAATGGGTGAGTAGACGAACGTCCAGGCATAGGCCGTGTGGTTGGGTTGTGGGTCGGCATAGTAGCCCGGAACCAGCTTGTCCCAAGTATGGCGAAGGTAGATGGCGGCCCCGATGGCGCATCCTGTATTGTAGGTTTTCCCCTGCCATGTGTAGCAGTCCTTGGGTCCTTCGGTTTCCGGGGGGAATGCGCTATCGGCATTGCCGTCGTTGGGGAAGGCATCGGTGATTCGCCAACAGACGTTCGTCTGTCGGACGTAGGGGATAGGCTCCCCCTTCAGCGAATGGTTCTTGTGGAAAAGAAAGCGCCGTTCCCAATCTTTGAATTCTTCAAGTTCCTGACCTTCGGTGGGGAGTAGGGTACCCCCAGTTTCTATGTATTGTTGTCCGCCTCCTTTCCAGGCACGTTCAGTGGAGGCCAACACATTGGCATAGACGTTGTTCTGTCGCATGATGGCCTCTGCCGCTGTGGTACAATGGTCTATGGAACCTTGGGCGATGTAGCGGTCGTTCCAGATGGCGGTGATTTCCCCGGCTATCTCCTCGTCGCCCTGCTGCGCATAGTAGATATTGCTTTTGTAGATGCCCACAAGGTCGGCAAAGACATCGAAGTGGTTCACGTAGTTGTAGCGGCAGTCGATGTTGTGCAGTCCGGCGATACGTTTTCCCGCTGTGCTCCACATCTGTGTCATATCGGCACCCGTTTTGTCGGTAATGCCCACGCCACTGATGGGATTCCAAACCACCACGCCCTTCCCTTTTTCGTGGATGTGGCTGGTGATGATACGCAGGAAATCGGGGTAGGTGATGGCCTGCTCGTCAGCCCCGATATGGATGTAGGGCGCATCGGTGAAGACTTCAGCCACCTCATCGAGAATGTTTTTTAGCTCCTCCACTCCCTGTGCGGTCTGCATGGAATGCCCCATGGCGCGGGTGAAAGCCGCGCTGTGGCCGGGCATGTCGATTTCGGGAATCACCGTGATGCCATATTCCGATGCTGTCCGCACGATTTCACGGCATTCCTCCTGCGTGTAGTATTGTCCGGCGAAGCGCGTCATGGTCGATGCCTCCGTGAGTTGCGGATACTGTTTCACCTCGAAACGCCATGCTTGGTTCTCCGTCAGGTGCAGGTGGAATGTATTCACCTTGAAACGTCCGAAGAGTTGCAGTTGCTTTTTCAGTTCCTCCGAGCTGATAAAGCTTCGGCCGATATCGTGCATGTAACCCCGAAGCTTGAAGGCGGGCCAGTCCACGATTTCGCAGGCTTCCACCTCACCGTCCTGTGTGTCGCCCTCGGCCAGTTGCGCCAGCGTCTGAATGGCTCGGATTACTCCTGTTTCCGTGATTGCTGCAATCCGGATGCCCCGGCTGTCCACTGTCAGCCGGTAGGCCTCGTTGGGATAGCCTTCGAAGTGGTAGTCGTATGCCCCCTCGATGGCTTCCACCAGCTTGATTTCCACGTGCGGGGCCTGTTTGTCGGTGGTGGCCTGTTGGCTCGTCAGGTTGCGGAAGGCAGTGAGAATCCAGTTGGAAGGGCATCCCTCGAAGTACAAGCTACCAGTCAGCATCAGTGGGGCCGACTCTTTGTTCAGCGTCACTTGCTTGGGCATGGGTAGCAGATGTCCCACTTTTCCTTGAGCGTTGATGGCCAACAGTATCATGATGGCGAAAACCAGTCTGTGTTTCATGTCTGCAATTATCACTTCCGTTGTCAACGCTGCAAAGTTAAACAAAAAATGGGAAAAGCGTGAAATGACGTGTCATGGATGTTTGTAGTTGGGGAAAAGCAACGTTTTTTTATGTTTTTTTTGCACAAAAACGCAGCGAAAATACAATAAAATGCAAAAAAGTGCGTTATATAAACGTGTACAGACGAATAGCAACGGTCTTTGTACTGACATTTTTGGCCTTTTCGAAGGCTTGGTGTCAGTATGATGTGGCTTTCAGCCACTACTTCGTCATGGAGCCGTCGTTCAATCCCGCAGCGGTGGGCAAGGAAGCGAAAATCAATGTAACGGGTGCCTATAATATGAGTATGGTGGGATTCCGCCACAACCCGAACAC
>JAGAEQ010000080.1 GCA_017613015.1 Bacteroidales bacterium
CAGGGAAAGCGAAGCCTTCGTTTCCGACTCAGGGACAGCCGCTTCCGTCAACCAACACCCGGTAGCCTCGTTCATCATAAAGGCAAGGGTGTCGTCCTTGTGCACGCAAAGCAGTATCGGAAGACTTTTGTTCATATTCCCCACCCCATAGGTGGGGCCTATGCCTTCGATAAAGGCAAGCGGGACATGGTAGCATTCCGCGATACCCGAGATACCCCCACTTCTTTTACAGAAAAGTGATTTGGCATTGAGATAGGCAAAGCGGATATGCTTCCGGCCGTTGAGGTAAAACACCGTGTCCACCACCATGGGTTTTCCCATTTCCCCGTAAAGATAATCCATAGCCAGATAATAGTCCCAGGTAATCGGAACCCGAGGGAAGGGCAGCCAGAAGGTGTCCCCTTGGCGGAGCGACATGTCGCAAAACAGCACCTCGGTATCCAGCCGGAAATAATAGCGGTACAGCCGCCCCAAAACAGTGTCCTCCCGGAAATAAACCTCATCCGTCACGGTGTTGTATCCGCATTCCTCCATGTACCGCACGCCATGGAACTCCTTTGTTTTTTCCGGACGAAAAACCCACCAGCTTGTGTTGCAACAACCCATACTTATCGGTTTCTCCGCAGTTGGTTCCGTTTTGGGGGGCGTGTGGCATGTCACAGGGAAAACCATATGGAATTCCGTCTTGTTTTTACCGAAAAAAGACTGGTAGGAGGCGCGTTCCGGCAAGGTGTCGGCGGCAGGCTGCCCCAAAAGGCAGAGCGGACAGAGCAGCAACAGCAGCATATACAAGCTTATGCGGGGATTTTTTCTCATGATATGTTATTTTTTGTGTGTGTCTGAAAAACAGTTTTGCAGCAAGAACGGGCAATGGAGGCTGCTAAGAGTATCCGTCCGGCATGCGGCAAATATACAAAAAAATCTGTTATGCGCCCTTGTGGGCTAAAAAAAAAATTCACAGACGGCGACAGCGAAAAGGATGACTTTTTTTGCAACTTTTGAGCGTTTCCGTAGCCACGGGTGTTCGCATTTTGATTATCTTTGCAGTTTATCCCATAGCCGGAAGAGGCTGTGTTAATTTTTTAGAAATAAAGAAATTAGTAAACATGGAAATCTCCTATAAATGGCTGAAGCGCTACCTGCCGACAGACCTGCCGGAAGCCAAAGTGTCGGCCCTGCTGACGGACTGCGGGCTGGAAATCGAGACGATGGAAACCTATGAGAGCATACGCGGCGGACTGGAAAACGTGTGCATCGGGAAGGTGCTGACCTGTGAAGCCCACCCCAATTCCGACCACCTGCACCTCACCACCGTGGATGTGGGCCGGGAAGAGCCCCTGCACATTGTGTGCGGCGCACCGAACGTGGCGGAAGGACAGCACGTTGTCACCGCCTGCATAGGCGCCACCCTCTACCCCTCCGACGGGGAGCCGCTGACCATCAAAAAGTCCAAAATCCGGGGCGAGGTGTCGGAAGGCATGCTCTGCGCCGCCGACGAGCTAGGCATAGGCAGCGACCACGACGGCATTCTGGTGCTGCCCGAGACTGCGGTTCCCGGCACCCCGGCCAAAACCTATTTTCAGGTGGAAACCGACACGGTGTTCGGCATAGGGCTGACCCCCAACCGCAGCGACGCCATCTGCCACATCGGCGTGGCCCGCGACCTGGCCGCCTCCATCCACTGCCATTTAGGGAAAAAAATCCCCTTGCGTCTCCCGGACCTTTCCGCTTTCCCGGAAAACGGGCACGCCAACCCCGTATCCATTGACATTCAGGATAATGAACGCTGTCCCCGTTACTCCGGGCTTCACATCCGGAACGTGCGGGTGCAGGAATCCCCGGACTGGCTGAAAAGCCTGCTGAAAACCGTCGGCATACGCCCCATCAACAACATTGTGGACATCACCCAGTTTGTCATGCTGGAATGCGGGCAGCCCATGCACGCTTTCGACACGGGCAAAATCAAAGGAAACCAAGTGATTATCCGCCGGGCGCGGCCAGAAGAGCCTTTCCGCACCTTGGACGGCATCGACCGCAAATTGGACGTGGAGGACCTGGTGATCTGCGACAGCAACGACCCGATGTGCTTAGCCGGCGTGATGGGCGGCGAATGGTCGGGCATTTCTGACACCACTACCGAAGTGTTTCTGGAAAGCGCGTATTTCCAGGCGGCGGGCATACGGAAAACCGCGAAACGCCACACCCTCAAAACCGACGCCTCCTTCCGCTACGAGCGTGGCTGCGACCCCAACATCACGGTGCAGGCGCTGAAAAGAGCCGCCCTGCTGATACGGGAACTGGCCGGAGGCGAAATCTCCGCCCTTACGGACGTATACCCGAAAACCATACAGAAAGCGCAGATAATTTTCCCGTTAAGCTATTTGAACGCCTTGGCGGGGCAAACCATAGAAAAAGAAATGGTCTGCCAGATTCTGAACGATTTGGAAATAGACATCCGCAAGGACGAAAACGGTACGCTCACCTTGGCCGTGCCCACCAACAAAGTGGATGTCACCCGTCCGGCCGACGTGGCGGAGGAAGTGCTGCGCATCTACGGATACAACCGCATCGACCTGCCGAGCCAATTCGAATACCGGCCTTCCGTCATGGAGGAGAATCCGCTGCTTGCCGTCAAGGAAAGGATGTCGGCCTACCTGTCCGACAACGGCTTTTTCGAAATCATGAACAACTCCCTGACCCGAAGCGAGTACGCGGAGCGTTTCGATTTCATTTCCCCGGAGGAGACCGTCCATCTGATGAACCCCTTGAGCAAAGACTTGCAGGACATGCGCCAGAGCCTGCTGTTCGGCGGACTGGAAAGCATTGCCCGCAACATCAACCACGGCAACACCGACCTGCGGATGTACGAATTCGGCACAGTCTACCGCAAGGACAAGTCCAAAACCCCGCAGGACAGCGTGCTGGAGCGTTACCCCCACCACCAGCGCCTCGCCCTCTGGGCCAGCGGACAGTTGCAATCCGCCTCCTGGCAGGCGGCTGCGGAGGAAAGCGACTTCTTCTATTTGAAGAACATGGTGCTGAACAGCCTGCACAAAGCCCGTTTCCAGACCCAACGCCTAAAGGTGGAGACCGTGGAGAACACCATGGGGCTTGCCTACGCGCTGCAATACCGTTTCCGCCAGCAGCTCCTGCTGACCATAGGCGAAGTCGATACGGAAACGCTGAAATATTTCGGCATCAAACAGCCTGTGTACTACGCCGAAATCGACTGCGACGCCCTGATGAGGAGCTTGGAGCCCGCCCCCATCCGTTTCCGGGATCTCAACCGTTTTCCGGAAGTGGACCGCGACCTCGCCCTGCTGGTGGACAAAAGCGTCACCTACGCCCAGTTGGAGAAAATCGCCTTCCAGACCGACCCGGCCGTCAAGGAAGTCAACCTTTTCGACGTGTACGAAGGGAAAAATCTGGAAGCCGGAAAGAAATCCTACGCGCTCAGCTTCCGCATCAGCAACCCGGAGCGCACCTTCACCGCAGACGAAGTGCAAGCCATCATGGACAAGCTGATACGCGCCTATGAAAAAGAGGCCAACGCCAAATTACGATAATTAAAAGAAAAAGCATAACAAACACTATGATTGCATACAAAGAAAAAAAAGAAAGCCGCGCCGGTTTCGGCGAAGGCCTGCTGGAAGCGGGAAAACGGAATGAAAACGTGGTCGCCCTCTGCGCCGACCTCACCGGTTCGGTGAAAATGAACGCTTTTGCGGAAACTTTTCCGGAACGTTTTTTCCAAGTCGGTATAGCCGAAGCCAACATGATTGGCATGGCCGCCGGCATGGCGCTGAGCGGAAAAATCCCCTTTGTGGGCTCTTTCGCCAACTTTTGCACCACCCGCGTGCTGGATCAGATTCGCATGGTGGTCGCCTATTCCAACCACAACGTGAAAATCTGCGGTTCCCACGCAGGCATCACCACGGGAGAGGACGGCGCGACCCATCAGGTGATGGAGGACATCGGGTTTGTCAAAGGCATTCCCAACATGACCGTGATCAACCCCTGCGACTTCAACCAGACCAAGGCGGCCACCATCGCCATCGCCGCCTACGAAGGGCCGGTCTACCTGCGCTACGGCCGTCCGAAAGTCCCGAATTTCACGGATCCCGACCAGAAATTTGTCATCGGCAAGGCCATCACCTTGCAGGAAGGCAGCGATGTCAGCCTGTTCGCCACCGGCCATTTGGTGTACCCGGCCTTGGAGGCTGCGGAAATCCTTCGCGAGAAAGGCGTTTCCGCCGAAGTGATCAACATCCATACCATCAAACCTTTGGACACGGAAGCCATACTGCGTTCCGTCCGTAAGACCGGATGCGCGGTCAGCTGCGAGGAGCATTCCATCATCGGCGGCTTGGGCGACAGCATTGCCCAGACCTTGGTGCGCAACCACCTCTGCCCGCTGGAATACGTCGCCATGCAGGATGCGTTCGGACAAAGCGGCACACCGGACGAGCTGCTGCACTACTACGGTTTGGACAAGGAGCACATTGTGGAAGCCGCCCTCAAAGCCATACAGCGCAAACAGGCCTAAAGCCAAACAACAAAAAAACAGTTCTATGCAAAACATTAAGAATGTCGCGATCATCGCGCACGTCGACCATGGGAAAACCACCTTGGTGGACCGTATACTTTACCAGTCCAAACTTTTCCGTGACAATCAGGAAGTGCAGGATTTGATTCTGGACAACAACGATTTGGAAAGGGAAAGGGGCATCACCATTCTGTCCAAGAATGTATCGGTACATTACAAGGGCTACAAAATCAACATTATTGACACTCCGGGCCACAGCGATTTCGGAGGTGAGGTGGAAAGGGTGCTGAACATGGCGGACGGCGTGCTGCTGATTGTGGACGCGTTTGAAGGCCCCATGCCCCAGACCCGCTTTGTGCTGCAAAAAGCGATTGATTTGAACCTCAAGCCCATTGTGGTCATCAACAAAGTGGACAAGCCCAACTGCAACCCTGAACTCACCATGGAGGCGGTGTTTGACCTCATGTTCGCCCTGGGGGCCAGCGAGGAGCAATTGAACTTTCCCGTCGTGTACGGTTCTTCGAAACAGGGTTGGATGAGCGACGACTGGCAAAAGCCCACCGACAACATTTCCTACCTGCTGGACCAGATTATCGAGCACATACCCGAATACAAAGCTCCGGAAGGCAACACCCAGATGATCATCTCGTCCTTGGACTATTCGTCCTATGTGGGGCGCATCGCCGTCGGCAAGCTCACCCGAGGCACGCTGATTGCCGGACAGAATGTTTCTCTTGTCAAGCATGACGGAAGCATTGCCAAGGCAAAAATCAAGGAACTGTACATTTTTGAAGGCTTAGGAAAAGAAAAAATCAAGACCGAGATTCAGGCCGGGGAAATCTGCGCCATTTTCGGCATCGAAGGGTTTGAAATCGGGGACACCATCGCCGACTTCGAGAACCCGGAAGGCTTGCCGCCCATCAAAGTGGACGAACCGACCATGAGCATGCTGTTCACCATCAACAACTCCCCGTTTTTCGGAAGGGAAGGGAAATACGTCACCTCCCGCCACCTGCATGACCGTTTGGAAAAAGAACTGGAGAAAAACCTCGCCTTACGGGTGGAGCCCACCTCCTCCCCCGACGCGCACATCGTGTACGGAAGGGGCATTCTGCACCTGTCCATCCTCATTGAGACCATGCGCCGGGAAGGCTACGAGCTACAGGTCGGACAACCCAAGGTCATCATCAAGGAAATCGACGGCAAAAAATGCGAGCCGGTGGAAGAGCTGATTGTGCTGGTTCCGGAGGAATTCTCCAGCCGCACCATTGATTTGGTAACCAAGCGCAAAGGGGAAATCCTCTCGGTAGAGACCAAAGGAGACCGCATCTACCAATGCTTCCGCATCCCGTCCCGGGGACTGATTGGCCTGCGCAGCCAAATGCTGACCGCCACGGAAGGGGAAGCCATCATGTCGCACCGCCTGATAGATTTCGAGCCTTGGAAGGGCGACATTCCGCTGCGGCACAACGGTTCCTTGGTGGCCATGGAAACCGGCACCGCCGTTGCCTACGCCATGGACAAGCTACAGGACAGGGGCTCTTATTTCATTGAGCCTATGGACGAAGTGTATGAAGGCCAGGTGGTCGGACAGCACATCCGCCAGGACGATCTGGTGATTAACGTGACCAAAGCCAAGAAATTGAGCAACATGCGTGCCGCTGGCTCGGACGAGAAAATCTTGCTGCCTCCGGCGGTCAAGTTCTCTTTGGAGGAATACATGGAATACATCGGAGAGGACGAGTATCTGGAAGTCACGCCGAAATCCCTGCGTCTGCGCAAAATACTGCTTAACGACTTGGACCGCAAACGCCAGGCCAAACGCCTTGAATCCCAGGCCCGGAACGCTTAGCGTCCAGTGCCATTCCACAAGGCGCCGCAGCTGCTGTCGCGCACTGCACCGGTCACGCTGCACAGGCAGTTGGGCCTCCCGAGAAAACGCAGCAGTCCCAAAAAGGCGAAAATCAAAGCCTCCTTGTAATCTATCACTTCCTCGGAAGGAAGCACAAACTTACAGGCTGGAGCCAAGGCTTCCAGCCTTTTCCGTAAAAAGGCGTTTTTTGCGCCGCCTCCCGTAAGCAGCACCGAGCCAATGGCATACTTCCGCAGCACCTGTGCAATTTGGAAAGCCGTGTGTTCCACCGCTGTGGCCATTTTATCCGCAACAGAAAGCGAAGCCGCGTCCAACAAGGGAAGCAAAGCAGATTCCACCCACTCCTGCCCCAAGGACTTGGGAAAAGCCGCCGCATAATAGGGCAAGGCGTTCAGCTGCGCCAACAGCGCGGCATCCGCACGCCCCCGGGAGGCAATGCGGCCGTCCCAGTCGAAAAGTTCCCCTTCGGAAGAAGCCAAACGATTGAAAACCTGATTAGAAGGAACAATATCAAAGGCCACGCGCCGCCCTTGGCACCGGAAAGAGATATTGCTGATACCCCCGATATTCAGGCAGGCGTCGTAATCCGAAAAAAGCCATTCGTCCCCCAGTGGCACCAAGGGGGCGCCCTGCCCGCCCAAGGCCACATCGCTTACCCGGAAATCGCTGACCACCGGCAAACCGCACTCCGCCGCCACAGCGGCCCCGTCCCCGATTTGCAGCGTGAATCCCTTTTCCGGCTGATGGAAGACCGTATGCCCGTGCGAAGCCACCAAACAAGGCGACACGGCATGACGGCGGATAAAGTCCGCCACGCTGCACCCGAGCAAATGCCCATAATCAGCATGGGCCGACGCCAAGGCAAGGCCATCGGCCTGCGGAAGCCCCCGCAGACGCGCGGTCCATTCTTCGGAATACGGCAGGGTCTCCGCCGCCTCCAAGGCATAGTCCCAGCCTTCTCCCGAAGGGGTGAAACGGCAGCAAACGACATCCAAGCCATCCAAGGAAGTGCCTGACATCAAACCTACTACAGAATAAGCGGAAACGCTCATAAGACCTCCAACACCCTTTCCATTCTCCGGCCGCGCGAGCCTTTCACCAGCATGTATTCCGGTGACTGCTGCGCCAAACGGGCCGTCAGGGCCTGTTGCAGCAATTCCATGGACTCAAACTTCCAGGCAGCGGGAGCGTCCGTCCGGGCGAACTCGGAACCAAACAGGCAGACCTCGGTGAAACCCAAGGTTTGAATCAAGCGGACCACCTGCTGATGCGCATGCAGGCTCCCCGCCCCCAACTCTAACATATCCCCTAAAACCAGCATTTTACGCTCGGAAGGGATACGGGCGAAGTTGCGCAAGGCCTGCTCCATACTGGAGGGATTGGCGTTGTAGGCATCCAATACAATATGAATACCTTGTTTATCAATAATTTGAGAACGGCTGTTCGTCGGGCGATACTGCTCCAAAGCAGCCGTGCAATCGACGGAAGGCACGCCGAAAAAGCGGCCCACCGCGCAGGCAGCCAAGGCGTTGGAAAAATTATACCCGCCCACCAACTGGGTCTGCACCGGCCATTCGCGCCCTTCTTCCGTCCATGTGAAGCGCAGATACAAGGCGCTTTCATCCGGACGGCCGAAGCATTGGGCCTCCTCCGATTGCCCATAGGTATACACGGAAAGCCCTTGGGAGGCCTGCCAGTCCGGTCCGAAACCGTGATCCAGATACCAAGGCGTGAGGGAAGGGATGTCCGGGATGGTGGCTAAGGCTTCCGCCTTGTTTTTCAACACGCTGTCATCCGCAGAGACGAAAAGCACTCCGCCGCGTGCGGCAACTGCCTCATACAAAGCGGTTTTGGTCCGCAGAATCTCCTCCAAGGTGCCGAAACCCTCCAAATGGGCGACCCCCACATTGGTTATCAGGCCGAAATCAGGTTCCGCAATCGCACACAAGTCCGCGATTTCCCCGGGGTGGTTGGCCCCCATCTCCACCACGGCGATTTCCGTGTCGGGCATGACGGACAAAAGGGTCAAAGGCACACCGATATGGTTGTTCAGGTTGCCGACGGTGGCACTGACTTTGTATTTGCGGGAAAGTACCGCGCTCACCAGCTCCTTGGTGGTGGTTTTTCCGTTGGTTCCGGTGATGCCCACCACCGGAATCTTCCATTGCATACGATGATGATGCGCCAGTTCCTGCAAGGTTTGCAGCACACTGTCGACCAATAGGCAACGGGCATCCGTCGCATAGCGGGAATCGTCCACCACCGCGTAGGCGGCCCCTTTGGCCAAAGCCTCCGCCGCAAAGGCGTTCCCGTCAAAACGCTCGCCTTTCAAGGCGAAAAACAGCACGCCATCCCGAATCTGCCGGGTGTCGGTGCAGACTTCCGGATGCTGCAAGTACAAAGCATAGAGTTCGTTGATATTCATAGTTCTTCTCCTTTCCATTCAAAAAAAGCCCCAAAAAATTGGGGCTTTTCTAACTTATCATCCGCTATTGGCTTATTTCTTCTTGGTGGAAGTGCCCATACGGGACATGGCGCAACGGAAACCGATGTAAGCCGTGCTTTCGTCCTGATCCAGGAAACGACGGGTGCGCGGGCTCGCATAGTATTGGATATGTTGCCAGTCGCCACCTTTGTAAACCCTGGCATTGTCACTGACCAAGGAATAGGTTCCCGCAGGATAGTTGGATTTGTCGTACATGGCGTTGGTCGATTCGTTGCTGGCTTTGTTCTTCCACTGTTCGGGATCCAGGCTGGAAGCCCAGTCGCCGTCCAGATAGTTGCGGTTATCGGCGGAACGGTAGTTTCTGCGACGGTCGTTTTTGAAATCGGAAACCGGCACCATGGGGACATTACCCACGGAATCCCTTTCCTCAATCGCGCCTTCGTCATCCACTTTCTTGGTCATGTACACATTACCACGGAAGGGGTTGAGTTCGGAAACATCCTCGCTGGACATCTGACGGTACACATCCATCACCCATTCGGCCACGTTGCCGCCCATGTTGTACAAACCGTAATCGTTGGGCCAGTAGGAATACACATTGTTGGTGTATTCGGCGGCGTCGTTCAAATGACCGGCCACGCCCATGTAGTCCCCACGGCCTCTGCGGGTGTTGGCGACAAAATCGCCATAGTATTTCTTGTCATCCGTACGGGTGACTTTTCCGTTCCAAGGATAGTTCCTTCTGTCAAGCACGCGCTCGTCCAAGGTGTTGCCAATCTCGGCCAAAGCGGCATACTCCCATTCGGCTTCTGTCGGGAGGCGGTAGCGCGGCAGCAGTATGCCATCCTCCATGCGGGCGTTGCGTTCCTCTCCGGTGGCGATGTATTGCAGGCGCTTGTCGCTGTTCTGCTCGTAATCGGCATAGGAAAGGTAGGCGTCCGTGCTGAAATAGCCTTCCGCCGTCGGTTCGTTCGTCATGTTGATCAGACCGGCGTCAATCAGAATCTGCTCGTTCACCCGGTCGGTACGCCAGGTGCAGTAGTTCATGGCCTGGGTCCAGGAAACGCCCACGACAGGGAATTCACGGAAATCCGGATAGCGCAGGTAGCCTTCCACATACGGTTCGTTGTAGGAAAGACGCTCGCGCCATACAGTGGTGTCGGGAAGCGCGTTGTTGTACACGGACACGAAATCGGCCGGCACGAACACGCGGTTCAGCCAATACAAATACTCCAAGTAATCGATGTTGCGCACCTCGGTCTCGTCCATATAAAAGGAGGAAACGGTCACGGTACGGGGCACATTGTCCCAATCCTTCATGACATCCTCTTCCACACGGCCCATGTCAAAGCGGCCGCCTTCAATAAACACCAAACCCGGTCCCGTTATCTGCTCCTGATACGGTCTGACTTCGAAACCGCCGTTCTTTGCATAATTGTACGCCCATCCGGTTGTCTTGGAATACTCTTTCTTGCAACCGGTGAAAACGAGCGCGCTAAGCAAGGCGCATACTACGATGATTGTTCTCTGTGGCTTCATAGCTGTATCTTTTTTAGTTTATTGTCTGTTTAAAATTTGGGGCATACCATAGGACGTATGCGTTTCACTTTCTCCATACACGGCAGCTGTATCTGGAGGGACAGCTCATGGGCGCCGCCCGTCTCCGTGAACTTACTGACGGTCATGTCATAGGAATACCCTAAGGCGACATTTTCATATTCGAAGCCGAACAGCAGAATGACCGCGTCCGGATTCTCAAAGCCCATGCGGTACCACGCGCCCACCGTCAAAGGATAGGCTTTGAAATACGTGCCCGCATTCAAGGTGGTGTAGGCCGCACCATTGGACATCTTTGCCTGATACTGGAACACCAGATTGGGTGACAGGGACATGTCTCCGAAGGAATTGTGCATTTTGGAGGTCTGCTTGATGTTGAAGACCGCGCCGCCGTGGGCTGTGATTTTCATCGGAAGGTTGGACATGCTGCCGTCCGTCTCCACCAGAAAACCCTCCTTGGGCTGGGTGAAGTGGCTCAACGCAACGCCTCCGTAGTATTTGTCGGAATAGACCACCATGCCCAAAGAGAAGTCAAGCAAGCCCTTGCTCAAGTACTTGACATCCTCCTTGGTGTCGTAGACGAAACCAAATTTAGGGTCTATCATATCGCCAAAGGTCAGTTTGGTCCAATCCAGCGTCTTCTGCTGGAAGGTCCCTTGCAACGCCATGCGCATGGCGACTTTCTGGGTAATGTCTAAGGTATAGGCGTAAATCAGACTGAAAGCATTGGTCCTGACCGTCCCCATAGCTGCCTGATCACCAAGGAAAAGCACA
The DNA here is from genome assembly GCA_017613015.1 of Bacteroidales bacterium. Lineage (GTDB taxonomy): Bacteria > Bacteroidota > Bacteroidia > Bacteroidales > WCHB1-69 > UBA1195. Next base: position 11,197 of record JAGAEQ010000080.1, read on the forward strand.
CCGACACCGCCGGACAAGGCTTCAAAATGCTGGTCAAAGGAAGCGGAGTACGACATGTAGTCACCGGAAACGCTGGGCCATTGCTCCCTGAAATTGGTAATGATGCGCGGACAGATGCGGGAGCCGGCAAAAGCCGGATTCAAATACAGGGGATTCGCATAGAACTGAGAGAAGTGCACGTCCTGGGCGTAAGTGGCATACATTCCACATAACACTGATATTCCGATAGTTAATAATATCCCTAATCTTTTTATCATCTGTGCGACAGTTTGCAATATTTAAGGTGCAAAGATATATTTTTTTCCAACACCAAAAACTGTTTTGGGCTGAAAATATTTCCGCATTTCGGGTATTGTACGCAATTTCCGTCAAAAAGTTCCCTCCCCGCGGCGCACAAACCTATAGCAGGATACAAAAGTAGCCTTTTCCCAAGTGCCACGCATGCCGCCCCCTCCTATTTTTTCAACCGGCCATATTTTACATATCTAACTTATTTTCAAAATATTGACTAAATTTTATTCACAAGGGGAAGGCATTGTGAAAATGCGTACTTTTGCAAGCGAAGAAAAAGAGGACAGGATGCGAAAAAAAATCGAAATCATGGCACCGGTCGGATCGCGCGAAGCGCTCATGGCCGCCATTCAGGCCGGAGCGGACGCCGTTTACTTCGGCATAGGGCATCTGAACATGCGCTCCCGCTCCACCGTCAATTTCTCCTTGGAGGATCTGGCGGACATCACCCGGATATGCCGGGCGCACAAGGTGCACACCTACCTGACGGTCAATACCGTGGTGTATTCCGAGGAGGTAGATGTGGTCCACCGGCTGTTGGACGAGGCGAAAGCCCAAAAAGTCAGTGCTGTCATTGCCTCCGACTGGGCCGTCATTTTGGCGGCGAGGGAGCGCGGGCTGCGGGTCCACATCTCCACCCAATGCAACGTGACCAACTTAGAGGCTGTCCGCTTTTTCGCGCACTACGCGGACGTGATGGTCACCGCCAGGGAACTGAACCTGAGCCAAGTGGCAAGCCTTTGCCGGAGCATACGGGAAGAAAACATCACCGGACCGGGCGGAGAGCTGGTACAACTGGAGATTTTTGCGCACGGGGCCTTGTGCATGGCGGTTTCCGGGAAATGCTACCTCAGCCTGGACAACCTGCACGCCTCCGCCAACCGGGGAGCCTCCCTGCAACCCTGCCGGAGAAAATACGAGGTGCGGGACGCGGACAACGAAATGGACCTGCTTGTCAGCGGAAAATACATTCTGTCCCCTAAAGACTTGTGTACCATTGGCTTCTTGGACAAAGTGCTGGAAAGCGGGGTCAGCATACTGAAAATCGAGGGGCGCGGACGCTCGGCGGAATACGTGAAGACCGTGACCCAATGCTATAAGGAGGCCGCCGCTGCCTGTTTGGACGGAAGTTACGGGGAAGAAAAGGTGAAGGGCTGGATGCAACGCCTGCGCAATGTCTACAACCGGGACTTCTGGGACGGCTACTACCTCGGGCGACGCATGGGAGAATGGACCGAACGCTATGGTTCCCAGGCCCGCAAGACCAAGCTGTACGCCGGAAGGGTCACCAATTATTTTTCAAAAATACAGGTGGCGGAAATATGCATTGAAGGGAACGCCTTGCACACGGGAGACGAAATCCTTGTCACGGGACCGGCCACCGGAGTCTACGAAGACCGCGTCCGCGAAGTGCGGGTGGAGCTGCAAAACGTGGAGGAGGCGGAAAAAGGCACGCTCTGCTCCATTCCGGTGCAGGCCAAGCTGCGCCGCAACGACAAAGTGTACCGTTTGGTGCCGACTTGCGACAGCGAAGTGTACTAAACTGTCTGTGAAAAATTGGGAGTCAGCCTAATCCTCGTCCTTATCCTTCTTTTGCACATCGCGCTTGCCCACGGCAATGGAGAATCCGGTTTGCAGCCCGATGTGGTGCAAATCCTTCCATTGGTAGTACCTGCCGTCGAAATTCAGGTTGAGATTATACACAGACAGGTACCAATTGACCGGGCCGAGTTTGAGGTTGGTGCCTATGCCCAAAGTATTGTTGTAGCCGAAAGTGTTCCGGATAGTGTACATCACCGCCACATCGAAGAAAGAGGCAAAATGCCCGTTATACCCTAAAGACAAGGCGGTTCTGGCATCCCCTTCGTAGAAATCGGTGCGGCTCACCATCGCGACATGCTGGTTCTTGGTAATGGAATAGCGTGCCTCCAGTATGAATTTCGGGGTCAGGCGGGTGGTGTAGGCCTCCCCTCCGTCCGTCAGCTCATGCGAAACCAATTGGGACAAGCTGTCCGAAAGGTTTTCGAAAGCATCGTCCGAATTCAGTATCTTGTTGATGGCATCGTAATCCAAGCCTTTGAAGGTCAGGTAGCCGTCCTCGTAATAGCGGCTTTCCTTATTGACCCCGGCGGTCAGCCGTTTAAAGGAGGAAGGGCTTTCCGGATTCCAATGGATGGAACCGAGGTCGAGCACGGAAGCGCTCAAGCCGAAATTCATGGGTAAAACCACGTCCACCCCTGCATCCATACCGAAGCCCCGGTTGCGTCCGAAGAGCTGCTGCGCGGCGTGCCCCGCCTTTCCGCCCTTGAACGCGTCCATATCCGGCATACAGACCATAGCGTCTATGCTGCCATTGGCGTGAAGGTTCCATTCGTTATCCGTGTACAGCTCCAGATAAGCCTCCTTCGTCCGCACGTTCGCCAGACCGCTCAGCAATTTCGGGCGTATTCCCACCGTATAGTTCTCAAAGAGGGTCTTTTGCAACATAATGCCCGTTTCCAGATAGTTCAGACTGGTCACGGAAAAATCCGAATGCACGGGCTTCCCGACATAGGTGCCGTTGCCTTCCAACAGATAGGCGAAGGCCTCTCCCGGCAGACGCAAATGGGTTTCGGAACGCAAATTCATGGAAGCCTGCACGTAAAAGCTGCCTACAGAAAAACCCGCGCCCAGGATTTCCAGACGCAGATCCAGACTGGTCAGGCTTTTCTTCTCATCCTTAAAATTGGAAATCAGGCGGTTCACATTCAGGTATTTGTATTCCCCTTCCTGGTAAAACAAATCGTTGTACGAAAAGAGACCGGAACCGAAACCGAGGTTCATATTACTGATTCCCAAGCCGAAATAGGCTTTTCGGAAAGCCGGTCTGCCCGGCTGGTAGGTCAGGGACTGGTTGCTGCTCCGCACAAAATAGAGGGGATCCACCTGAGCCGTCGCGACAGCGCAGAGCGACACGGCAAGAAGCAGCACACAAATGTTTTTTCTCATAGCTTGCATCGTCGTTCTGTTTGTTTAGTGGGTTTTCCAATTCACTTTCGCATTCACCTTGGCACCCATGCGGACCCTCAAGGTCTGGTCGGCGGTCAGCACCACCCGCTGCAAATCGGTGGTGGTGGCGGCGGCATCCAAAATAAGGTAACGGGTATTCGCCAAATGGGACACCCTTTCCTTGTCAAAGGTGATGTAGTTCGGACCGGAGCGCGTGGGCGTTTTCACCAAAGCCGTCACCGGATCCACGGCAGCGCCTTGCAGCACTGAACGGTTGGTGAACAAGGAATCCAGCACCTGGTAGTTGGTGTCGGCAAAAAACACCTGCACGTCCAGGTTCAAGGGGATGCCGTTCACAAACTCGTAGCGCAGCAGCATGGATTTCACGTAATCCCAGGTGTCGTCGCCCATAGATTCGTCAATGTCGCTCAAACTGCTGAATTGCAGCGTATCGACATAATGGAACTGCTCAATGGAAAGGTCCAGAGGAAGCTCCACCCTCGCCTTCGCGTCGTAACGGGCGTTCTCATCTAAGAAAAAGCGGCCCTTCTTGAGCGTGGCGTAGGCGGAATAGTCCAGGTAGCCTTCGTTGGCGAATACGGCGTTCTTATTGATTTTCAGCGAATCAACCGTATGCGTCACCTGACCCCGGAATTTCGGGTAATTGACATCGAAGGTGTATTTTTCCGTGGAAAGGAAGTCGTAGGTGCGCTGGGTCACGTTGTTGTGGCATTTCAAATGCCCAAGTTCGCAAGCCAGATGGATGCCGACATTGGTTTCGACATCGGTGTAGAGCGTCAGGTTGTTCAAATGCAGCCCCATGCCCAGGTTCGACGCCAGCACGGAATAATCGTACTTCCCGTTGGCCAGTTCCATGGAAGTGTCCCGAAACACCTCACCGACAACGTAATGGAACTCCGGAAGCCGCAGCACGTAGTCCACTTGCAGGGAGACGGAAGCACTGTCCGCGTAATTTCCCGTAAACGGTTTGGTCACGTATTTCAGGGTCGCGTGCACCACCGTGTCCGCAACAATAATGTATTTATCTTTTAAATCAATGTAATTTCTTCCGAAACGCAGTTTCTGGGAATAGGGTTGCAGGGTTCCGTTCTTAAACTCCAGAATGGCGTCGCTCTGAATCTCCGCCGAAAGGCAGGCGGTGTCTTCCATGTCGGTGCGCAGCCAGCATTCCATGATACCGCTTTTCAGGTACACGGTGTCAATCCTCGCAAAGGGAAAATTCAAGTCGACATCCAGACTTGTCGAACTGACCATCTCGAAGGTCGGGTTATCGATGGAGAAATGCTCCGTGCCCACAAGTGAATCCATTTGCAGCCAAGACTTCACATCCAAAGAGTCGGTATTGTAGTCCAGCTCGTAGGCGATTACAAAACGCTGGTCCGAAGGGTCGGTACGCAGGGAGATGCCATTGACGGAGGTGTCGGAAATAAAGTCCCGTATCTCCACCTCGGCGTCCACCAGATTCGCCACCCAGGCGGCCTCGTAGTCCTTCACGCCCATTTTGCTGAAATCAAAATCCTTGTCCTCGAACTTGAGGCAGGAGGCCCCCAGCAAAGCCAACGCGACACAACCGCACACGCATGCCAGCATGCGAATGCGCAAACCTTCTTTTTTCATACGTTACGGAAAGAGGTTTTTACAATTTCGGTTTGAGCTCCATGCCCATCACGCCGCCGACCAAGACATTCACCTCCGACACTTCGGTGGGAACGGCATCCATGTCAACGCTTCCGTAGATGCGGACGCGGACAGAGTCTTTGGTGCGCATGAATTTCGTCACATCAGACGCATCGATGAACAGACCCAGCACAGATTTGGCGGGACGCTCGGCCTTGGGGGTCAGGTGCGCGATGGTCTCTTCCGGCAGGTTGTCGGTGGCGAAAGTCAGACGGGCGCTGTCAATGAAATCAAAGTTTTTGGTATAGGTGGTGTCCTTCAGCTCGAAGAAGAGGCTCCTCACAGCCATAAGGTTCAGACATTTGACCAAATCGAAGGAACCGTAGTCGATAGCGGCGAGCACACTGTCCAAATTCAGAAGAATTTTCTCATCCATCAGCGTGTCCGGACCCTCGGCTTTCTGCTGGTCGCGTTCTACGGTGAAATCCATGGGAGGCATAGAAACATCCTGCTTAACATCCACAGAATCAACAACATCATTACAAGACATGGCCAAGAAAGCCAAACCTAACAACAAAAAACTGACTGATTTTTTCATGCTTTTAGAGTTTATTAAAATGAATGTGCAAATGTCTGAAAAAATTAAATACAATATTTTCATCTTCCCTGTTTTTTTTCAAAAAAAATTTTCATACGCTTTTCGGGCGGTTGGTGCAAAGGAAAAAATTTTTGGCAGACATGGAAAAGGATATTGCTTTTTAAGGTACTTTTGTCTTTTGGATAATTGCGAAAATACAAAAAAATGCAGACAGGAAGATTTGCCGTCATCGGCATCGGAAACTTTGGGAAATCAATTGCCGTCAATTTGGCCAAGAAAGGCGCGGAAGTCATGGCGATTGACATCGACTATGACAAGGTGGAGAACATCAGCGAGGATGTGGCCTATGCGGTCACCCTGAACGCAACGGACCGAAGAGCCCTGATTTCCCAGGACATCAAGAGCTTTGACGCGGTCATCGTCGCCATAGGGAACCCCTTCGAACAGCGGCTGCTGTGCACGGCCCTGCTGCTGGATTTTGGCGTGAAACGCATCATCTGCCGTGCCGTGGGACGCAACCAGCGCTTCATTTTACAGAAAATGGGCATCACCGAAATCATCTCCCCCGAGCAGGAAATCGGTCTGTCTGTCGCCCGCCGGCTCATCAACCCCAGCCTGGTCTCCTACCTTGACCTTCCGGACGATTACAGCGTGGCGGAAATCATCGCGCCCAAGCACATCTGCAACATGGAATACGGGCAAATCGACTTCCGGGACAAATACAAGCTCAGCCTCATCACCATACGCCGCAACACGGAGGAGTGGAACGGACAGAAACGGCAGCACGTGCTCGGCGTGCCGGACACCAAGACCCTGATGATGGAAAACGACATTCTGGTGCTTTTCGGAAAGAACAAGGATATTGAAAAATTCGTGGAAATCAACAATTAGGCGTGAAACCAAAATTTCTCCATTCGTTACGGGAAGACTACAAGTTCTTTATCTGGGACTACATTGACAAAGTCCACGGCACCCTGAAGACGGCCAGTATTTTTGTGTCCTTCTTCACGATATGCGTGATTGCCTATTACTATGGCTTTCCCCAGACAGGGACTTCGGCCTTCACCTGCAAGGTCCTCATCCATTGCAGCCTGATTTTCTACATTCTGAAATACCTGCTGTCGGCCTTCTTCTCCATACACGTTTGGGAGCACATACGGAAGAACAAGGTGGAAGGCATTGTAATTCTTTGCATTCTGCTTTGGTACATCCTGACCTACCTGCTGAAGCCCGCACATTTGGGGAGTGAATTCAGCCGGAACGACATCAACGACATCAGCGACATCACCATGCTGCTGATTCAGATATACTTCTTTTTCATGATGCTTTTCGACCTGTCGAACATGGGACAGTTGTTCAACCGCTTCCATTTTGGCCCTAGAGGCTGGATGATAGGCTCTTTCCTGCTGCTGATACTTTCGGGGACCCTGCTGCTGATGCTGCCCGAAATGACACATAACGGCATAGGTTTCTGCAACGCCCTGTTCACGGCCACCAGCGCCAGCACCATCACTGGCCTGACCGTAGTGGACACGGCCACCGCCTTCACCCGCAAAGGGCATGTGGTTCTGCTGATTCTCATGCAGTTGGGAGGTATCAACATCATCTGCTTCGCCACCTTCCTCTCCACTTCCTACCGGGAGAAAAAAGTGCGTTCCCAGTCGGTGATGCAGGAAATCCTGAACACCAGCTTTTCCGGCTCCAAAACCATGCTGCGCACCATTTTGGGCTACACCTTCCTCCTTGAGCTGATCGGTTTCATACTGTTTTTCCTGCATTGGAACCACACGCAATACTACAGCAACTCCATCACCCAGAACATTTTCCTTTCGGCTTTTCACGCCATTGCCGCGTTCAACAACTCCGGCATTTCGGTGCTGGAGGGCGGCATGATGAACCCGCTGTACAGCCAGGACTATTACGTGCAAATTGTCACCTTGGTGCTGTTCACCTTGGGCAGCCTCGGGTTTGTCACCCTGCACGATCTGGTCAGCAACCATTTCCACCGCTACCGGGGCAAAAACTACTGGAGGCAGTTGAAAGTGACATCGCGCATCACCTTGGGAATGACCGCGGTATTGGTCGTAATCGGCACCTTGTGCTTCTTTTTCTTCGAGCCTGCGGGCGACCGCTCCTTCGGAAAGCATTGCATGGACTCCCTCTTCATGGCCTCGTCTGCACGTTCCTGCGGTTTCAACACCTTGGACATGAACATGCTGAGCCTGCCTACCCTGTTGGTGTTCACCTGCCTGATGTTTATCGGAAGCTCCCCCACCTCCACCGGCGGCGGCATCAAGGTGACCACGTTCTACATTCTGCTCAAATCCATCAAGGCCACCATCAAAGGAAACAAGGAGGTGAACATCTCCAACCGCGCCATCCCCGGGCATCTGATTGACAAATCCTACACCGTCGCCATGCTGGCCATCGGACTGTTGGTGGGAAGCGTGTTCCTGCTGTCCGTCTCCGACCCCCGCTTCGGATTGGAGAAAATACTGTTTGAGACCGCCTCCGCCCTCGGCAACGTGGGCATGTCGGTCAATATCAGCGCGGGGTTGAGCAATTTCGGCAAATGCGTGCTGATTGTCCTGATGTTCATCGGGCGCATCACCATTCTCACCATGGCCATTTCGGTCACCCGCAAAGCCAGCCAGAACTATTCCTTAGTCAAAACCAATTTGAGCATTTCCTAAATGAACCGAGAAAACAACGGATGCCTGCCTCTGTTCTGCGCCCTCATCGGCATGCTGATTCTGGGTCCCATCGGATCCATCATCGGTTTTCTGCTGGGCAGCGCGTTCAACATGAAAAAGAAAGCCGACATCAGCGACAGTGTGCTGCGTGCCATCGCCACCCTTTTTGCCGCCCTTATGAAAGCGGACAACCGCATCATGAAATCCGAGCTGTACTCCTACCGGGACATACTGTTGCAGCATTTCGGCCCGGAAGCGGCGGGCAAGGCCTTGGATTACCTGAGTGAGTTGAAGGACAAGGATATTCAGATACAGGAGCCGATTGCCCTGCTGAACCTGAAACTGAACTACACCGAACGCCTGGAGATTTTGCGCTACCTGTTCCAGCTCGCCTACGCCGACGGGGACATCAGCGCCAATGAAATGGAAGTGATACGACGGACCGCCGTGTATTTCCAAATCCGCACTTCGGACTACGAATACCTGCGGAACTCTTACAGCTACTACTACCAATGGCAGCAGCAATACCGCTCCTCCGGCTACCAGTCAGGCGGATACCAGTCGGGAGGCGGCAGCGGAAGGGTCAGGGACACGGATGCGGACTACGCCCTGCTGGGAGTTCAGCGCAGCGATTCCGATGAGACCATCAAGAAGGCCTACCGCCGCTTAGCCATTGACAACCATCCGGACAAGGTGGCCCACCTCGGGGAAGCCGCACGCAAGGAAGCTGAAGCAAGGTTTGCGCGAATCAACGAAGCGTATCAGCGGATTAAGGATGCGAGGGGGATAAGTTAGGGGGAGAAGACGGAAGACAGGTTGATAGTTAATAGTTAAAAAACTTGAACATCTTAACATCTTAACAATTTAACAGTATGTTTACAGGAATTGTGGAAGGGACAGGCATCGTCAGGGAGATTATCCGGTATCAGACGAATGTGGATTTTGTGATTGAGGTGCCTTTTATCGATGAGCTGAAGATTGACCAGAGCATGGCGCACGACGGTTGCTGCCTGACCATTGTGCGGATTGACCGGAAAAAAAAGCAGTACGTGGTGACGGCCATGGACGAGACCCTGCAAAAGACCAATCTGGGGCATTGGACCGTTGGGTATGAGGTGAATCTGGAACGGAGCATGCGCATGGACGGACGCTTCGACGGACACATCGTGCAAGGCCACGTGGACCAGACTGCCGTCTGCACCAAAGTGACAGACGAGAACGGCAGCTGGCGCTACTATTTCCGCTACGAGCCCAAGGAGGACTACCTGACCGTCCCCAAAGGCTCCATCACGGTCAACGGAGTCAGCCTGACAGTGGTGGATTCGGAGCCGGACCTGTTTTCCGTCGCCATCATCCCCTACACCCATAAGGTGACCAACTTCCACAATATCAAGGAAGGAAGCGTCATCAACATGGAATTTGACATTTTGGGCAAATACATCGCCCGTCTCATGGAAACCTATCTGAAAAAATAAATCCTTTTCCCCATGATGAATATTGTGTTGTTCGGCCCTCCGGGAAGCGGAAAGGGCACCCAGTCCAAGCGTTTGCAGGAAAAATACCATTTGAGCTACATCTCCACCGGGGATGTGATTCGCGAACAAATCGCCAAAGGAACGCCCCTCGGCTTGCAGGTGAAAAACCTGTCGGAACAGGGCATTCTGGCACCGGACGAACTGGTGATTAAACTATTGGAGAGCAAGATGGACGAAAGCCCTGATACCAAGGGATTTCTGTTTGACGGATTTCCGCGCACCCACGCGCAGGCGGAGGCCTTGGACCGGCTGCTGGACCAACGAAACACCGCCGTCCACACCATGCTCGCCTTGGACGTGCCGCAGGAGGAGCTGTTGAACCGCCTGTTGAAACGCGCTGAAATCGAAGGGCGCAAGGATGACACCGAAGAGGTCATCCGGAAACGTTTTGTCGAATACGAGCAAAAGACCATGCCGGTAATTGATTTTTACCGCAAACAGGAAAAATACCACCGCATTGAAGGCGTGGGGAGCATGGAAGCGATTTTCCAACGCCTGTGCCAGGTGATAGACACGCTGCCGTAAGATGGAACAGGACTGCATTTGCGCCCTTGCCACCCCCGGCGCCGGTGGCGCGTTAGGCATGGTTCGGATTTCCGGAAAAGGGACGAAAGACATTGTCTCCCGCATTTTTACGCCCAAGCGTGGAACTTTCCCATTGCCGGACAGGCAGGTATGCTACGGGGACATCCTTGCGGACGGGCAATGCCTGGACGAGGTGCTGCTGTGGACCTTTTCCGCCCCGCACTCCTACACGGGAGAGGACATGGCGGAAATCTCCTGCCACGGCTCCCCCTACATCCAAGAGCAACTGCTGGCGCTGCTGCTGCAAAACGGCTGCCGCATGGCCCAGCCCGGTGAGTTCACCCGACGCGCCTTTCTCAATGGAAAAATGGACTTGTCCCAGGCCGAAGCCGTCGCCGACCTTATCGCGACCTCTTCCAAAGCCGCTCACCAATTGGCGTTCAGTCAGTTGAAAGGAGGCTACGCGCAGGAACTGGGCCTTTTGAGGGCGGAATTCATCCGACTGGCCTCGCTGCTGGAGCTGGAACTGGATTTCAGCGAGGAGGATGTGGAGTTCGCCGACCGCAACCAATTGAAGGAACTGACCTCCATCCTTTCCGCAAAGGTGGAAAGGCTCATCCGCTCCTTCCGTATGGGCAACGCTCTCAAGCATGGCATCCCTGTGGCCATTGTGGGACGGCCCAACGCCGGGAAGTCCTCCCTGCTCAACGCCCTGCTTGCCGACGACCGCGCCATTGTCAGCCCCGTGCCGGGAACCACCCGCGACACCATAGAGGAATGCCTGAACATTGAGGGCATCACCTTCCGCTTCATTGACACCGCCGGATTGCGGGAAAGCGACAACGAAGTGGAAAACATGGGGATTGAACGCAGCCGCAAAGCCATGGAAGCCGCCGAAATCGTGCTGCACGTCACCGACCCGCGCGACGCGGACAATGAAACGGAAGCGACACTGCAAGCTTGCGAAACACCAGGCCAAAAACAGCTGTTGGTCTGCAACAAGGAGGATTTGGAGGAAACGCCCCGCTACGGGAACGTGCCGCAAGGCTCCAAGGCATACCGCATTTCGGCCTTGCAGGGAAAGGGCTTGGACGATCTCAAAAGCGGCATCGTCCAACTGACAGGCTACCAAGGAAATAATGGAGAAGTACTGCTCACCAACGCCCGACACTACGAAGCGTTGCGTAACGTCCGTTCGGCACTGGAGGAAGTGGCGAAGGGGCTGGAAAGCGGCCGCACACCCGATTTATTGAGCATTGATCTGCGCCGCGCCATCTGGCATCTCGGGAGCATCACCGGAGAAGTCACGAACAATGAGATACTTGGAACCATATTTTCCAAGTTCTGCGTGGGGAAATAATTCATTTTTTCAAAAAAGCAGAGGCGTTACATGGAACGTCCCGTCAACACTGGATTTTTGAAACGTCCTGCCGATAATGATCCTTATTGCGTTTTTGTGTAAACAGCAACGAAACCGCGAGGATGTAAACCTGTAAACCTCCCCAAAAACCGGACGGTCAAATGATAGAACAACCCTACCGATGGATGACGCAGATGATATCAGGATGCGGATTGTTACCGCACAACAGAAATGATTATGTGTGTATTGGCGTCATCAAATCCGCCATCACCAGATCTGCCAATGTCAACGACATCCCATTTGCATGGCGACACAGATTTCACGAGCACATTATCCGAAACACAGACGAAAAAAAAACGATGCCTGATAGAGACGCGATTAATCGCGTCTCATTTTTATCCGCCGGAACAGGATAGAGAAATTGTCTGTCAAAGCCACAAACGGGACAGATATACATATTGTCTTTCAGCACATTCTAGCGTTTCCTGTTTATCCACAATCGTGACGGTTATAACTTTGCCCTTTCCGTGAAAATCACATGCACCGTATCGCCGAAGGTCTTGCATAACTGTTTGCGGATGTCTTTCCTAACACCGATGATGTAGCACGGCGTTCCCATCTTCACGATTTGGCCGTCGTAAGGCACATCATCGAAAGTGGCATGCACCAACAACCGTCCTTTACCAAAGAGAGCCTTGATGTCGTATGGCACCTTCACGTAAGCGGCATCCAAGCCCTCGTTTTGGAGGATAATGGCGTCGAATTCAAATATACAAGTCTTTTCTGTATTCACACGATTACGACAAAAGATAATTGTTTTCTGCTGTTTTTATTCACAAGACTTTTGATTAGGTTGCAAAACTCCCTCCATCTGAAGCAGGTGCAGTTTTCTGTCGATGCCTCCGGCGTAGCCGGTGAGCGAACCGCCTGTGCCGACAACACGGTGGCATGGAATGATGAGCGAAATGCTGTTGTGGCCCACCGCACCGCCGACGGCCTGGGCCGAAATCGTTGGGACATCGCGCTCGCGGGTAATCTGACGGGCAATGTCGCCGTAGCTCATCGTCTGCCCGAAGGGAATGGCGAGCATGATTTCCCATACCCGTTTCCGGAAGCCACTGGCTTTCATGCCGAGCCTCGGCGTAAAGTCTGGAGCCTTGCCGCTGAAATAAATGTCAAGCCAGCGGCGTGTCTCGTCAAATATGGGGAGGTCGTCACACTCTTCGTGCTGCTCCGCGAGTGCATCAGCAAAGTGTTTCTGCCCGTCGAACCACAACCCGACGAGTGCCTCGCCGTCAGATGCCAGTGTGATGCCGCCAAGGGGTGACTTGTAGTGTGTCGTGTAATCCATAAACTTTATAACGCTGAAAAAACGATTCTATTGCACGCACAATGGCCCTATATGTTCATGTCGTTTTTCATGGATATGAAAAAAATAAAATTCCACTATTCAAATGGGATATTTCTGAAATTGTAAAGTCCGTTCACCTCGCTTTCAATCGTATCCCTGCCATCATAGATTACTGCGGATTTTGTCACCCTGTCGCCAAAGATTTTTGATACGCTCTTTATGTTGTCAAAAAACTTGGCGTTGAATGTCTGCGACGATTTGATTTCGTAGAAATACAATTCGTTGGCCACCGTCTGGACGAGGTCAATTTCTGTGCCGCGACAGTCGCGATAGAAGTGGAAATTCGGCATCCTGCCTTCGTTGAGGCGTGACTTGACAAACTCCGTGATGACAAGATTTTCAAATATGGCTCCACGCAACGGATGGGTTTCCAGCTGCTTGGCATTCTCAATACCGAGCAGGAAGCACAGGACACCTGTGTCATAGAAATAAATCTTAGGAGTCTTCACCAAACGTTTGCTTATATTGGCGTGATAAGGTTGCAGCTTGAAAACAATGTAGGATGCTTCCAGAATGCTGAGCCATTCTTTTAATGTGGGCGACGAAACACCTGTTTCATTTGTCAATGACGACAGGTTGCATTCTGAGCCTACCCGACCGGCACACAGCCGAATAAACAGTTGAAATGCAGATAGATTGCTAACTTTTATCAATTGCCTGACATCACGTTCGATATAAGTGTTGTAGTAGTTGGAATACAATCTTTCGGAATATGTCCCGTTGGCATAAGCGGCAGGATACAGCCCCTTGTACAACAACTCGTCGGTTGTCATTCCGGAGACAACGTCAGGAATCTCCCTTATAGAAAGAGGTGGAAGCGTATACAAATCCACACGGCCGGCCAGAGACTGGGTAATGTTCTGCAACATGGAGAAATTGCTGCTGCCCGTAATCACAAAACGCCTGTCGGGATGTTCGTCAACGGCTACCTGTATATAGGAAAACAATTCCGGTAAAAGCTGTGCCTCATCAATTATCATCCCTTTTTTTACATTGTTGATAAATGCAATCGGGTTGCGTTGGATGGTGTCACGTGTCGTTAATTGTTCAAGATTCACATAGTCATAATCGGGAAAAATATGCTTGCAAAGAGTGGTTTTTCCTGATTGACGGGGACCCGTTATGGCAGTTACACCAAAATACTGCGCACCTTTTATTATTGAATCTGTGATAGTTCTGTTAATATACCCCATGTTTTTCACAATTTTAAAATACAACTTTAAATTTGTGCAAAAATACAACTTTTCCCAAATGGAATCTGTGTGGAAATGCAAAAAAACATCACATCCCGCAATCCGCCCCTGACAGGTATTTTCCTCATGTCCAATTCTGGAAGGTGCTTGTGGGTATCTATTGCACAAACTGCAAAATTCCTTCCGAACTATCCTTCCCTTCTCCTAATCAGCCGAAAAGAAAAATACATCACGTTCAGAAAGACTCCCATCAGCAGTGTCATTCCCCATGTGCGGGGATGTGCGAAGGGGTTGACGAACCTGTCGCCGATGTCGTACAGCAATTGGAAAGGCGAGGTAAGTATGTCCCAGCTGTTCCAACGCAAAAAACGTCCGATATAGATGCCGAAACTGCCCGCGAACAGCAGCACCACCGAAATTGCGGTTACCATCCACGGCTTGACACGTTTGCGCAACACGCTCTCGATGTCCCACAGGCTGAGGAATCCGAACAGCAGCCCCGCCCAGGCGTACAGCAGGATCAGCACCAAATCGAACCAAACGGGCATGGAGCTGTTGAGCCGCAGGTGGAACAAATCGGTGAGGATGTACGGAGCGTTTGGGAAAAAGAGCAGCCACACGCAGAGCAGCAGCGCGAGCATCCATTTGGACTGGCGCAAGCGCGGACGCAAAACCACCACACTCGACAACGCCCAGGGGACGAAAGCCAGAAACAGGTTCCAGTTAAGGAAAAGGAACACCTTGGTGTCGGTGTAAACGAAACGGAACAAGGACACCGCCAGACAGAGCAGTGAAAGTCCGCCAAGGAACAGCGTCTCGTTCAGGCGGTTGTTGTCTTTCAGGGTTTTCAGCAACATAAGTCAATGATTTTTGGTAAGAAAATGATGATTCCGACCACGGCGGCGGCGATGGCGCAGACCAGGACGGCGGCAGCACCGAGGTCCTTGATGTCACGTTTGCGGTCATCCCGCTCCGCCTTTACGAAATCAGCGGTCCGCTCTATGGATGAGTTGATAATTTCGGCGGCGAACACCATCCCGATGACGATGACCACGGCTATCCACTCCGTCGGCGAGATGCGGAAAAGGAAACCCAAGGCAACGGCCAAAACAGCCGCCACCGCGTGAATCCGCGCATTGTGTTCCTCGCGGAACAGCACCCGCAGCCCGGCAAAGGCGTAGGAGAAACTTTTAATGCGTTTACGTATAGAGAATTTTTCGTTGTTTGTATTGTACATATTTGATTTATATATTATTATGTATTATAAGGAAATTCGGAGCCCGCTCTACCTGTTCTCGTATGTACCGTTGTTTGGGTCATATGTCAACGCTACTTTTTCACCACTTGACGCACTTGGCAGCCTGCGTTGCCGGAAAGCAGCAGCCAATAGGTTCCAGCCGGAAAGGCTTGCAGGTCCAAAGTGATTTCCGTTTGGTCCACGACACGGCGGAGAAGACGTTTTCCGGAGGCGTCGTACACATACAGCCAGGCCCCCACCCCTTCCGGATGGGCGGTAATGCGGACCGGACCCTCCGTCGGGTTGGGCGAACAGTCAAACGACAGCCGCTCCGAAAGTGGCAGGGAGGCACCGCCTTTCAGCAAACGATAGGCCTTTTCGTAATCGGGAACACCGTATCCCAAAGTGTCGTTCCAAGCTGGGTAGGTGTGCGCGCTCTGACGCACCGCTTCCATCACTTCCACCGCCGTTTTTTCCGGAAACGCCTGCCACAGACAAGCCGTCAGACCGGCATTGAGCGGCGAGGCAAAGGAAGTGCCGTTGCCTGGAAGAATCTCGTCCTTCTCATCGCAATGCATGGTGCCCCAACCCACCGAGGCGATATCGGGTTTTTTCCAGAATGAAATTCCCCGGGAACTGAAATCAGCAGTCAGCGAATCCGTATTCATGGCGGCGATACACAAGACCTCGGGAGCGTCGGAGGGAACGCCGTAGAAACGCCAGGTATTCTTCCCTTCGTTTCCGGCCGCCACATTGACAATGCAGCCCTTGTGCGTCATTTTTCCGGCGGCGATGGAAGCCACGCTGCGGGTTCCGGACAAATCCGTCCAGTAGTGGTTCTGCTCCTTAGTGTCAAAAGTGGTGTAGCCCAAGGAGGAATTGACCACATCCGCACCGGCGCTGTCGGCGTATTCCGCACCGGCCACCCAAAAATATTCCTCTATACGGTCCTCATAAGCGGACACTTCCGTGCGAATCAGCAGGTAATCGGCATCCGGAGCACTCCCAATGTACTGGTACGGCTCCTTGACCGCCATAATGGACAACACCTTCTGTCCGTGGGTTTCCGTCACGGAAAAAAAGTCAGAATCCGCCGCCAAAGTGACGTCCTTCACCGCACGCAAACGGCCTTCCTGCCGGAAAGCGGAAAAGCGTTCCAGAGAATCCACCCGGGCAAAACCGCCATCCAGCACCGCCACGAGCATGCCGTTTCCCGTATACTGCCTGCGATGCAGAAACAATCCGTTCAGACAGGCCAGCTGCGGGGCCGTAGCGCCCCAATAGTCCAAATCCCCCGTGGTGTCCGGCTCATCTTCCGTCAAACGGCGCATGCCGCGTTGCGGCTGTGAGGACGCTATCAGCGTGGAGCCTGTCCATTCCGCATACAGACTGTCCGGAACCTTGTGGAGCGCATACACGCCCCTCACCCAGGGAAAGACCTCCACCTTCCGCCAAAGCGAATCCGGGACGCCCAAGGTGTCAAAACTTCCTAAAACCACGTAATTGAACCATTTGGACGAGGTCAGCACGCGCAGGGAAGTGTCAATGCGGCGCAATGTGTCCAAATAGGCGGGATGTACCGGAATATCCTCGTAGGTAACCGGAATATGGAAACGCTGCCGTTTCTCCAAAGCCCGTTGGGAGAGAAAACGCAAGGGCTGCGACAGCGGATAGGTCAGGGTATCCTTCCCTTCCAACACCACCACCCGCGCATCCGGCGCGGAAACCGCCGCTTCCTGCTGCGCCTGCGCGCGAAGGCCCAGGCAAAGCGCCAAACCGAACAAAATCCAGCGTTTCATGGCCTAACGAAAACGCAAGCCCATAAAGGACAAGCAGTTGGTAAAATACAAAACAGCAAATACCGCCGCTATGAACAGCACCAGCATCAGCACCTTCGCCCAAACGGGAACGCCCTTGCGGGCAAATGGGTCTGACAAGGCGGGGAAGGATGCGATTTTGGTCAAAGTGGGGCCGAACACAATGTTCACCAAGACTTTGGCATTGACCGCCCATCCGTTGGCGTTCAGCAAGGGAGCCAAATCGCGTTTGCGGAGCTTCAACCAGGCCAGCAGCATGGAAGGGCCGGAAATAATCAGCATCAGGGCGACAAACACCCCAATCATTTTATACCATTTCAACTTGAAGAAAGCGGTCAGCAAATCAAGCATGAAGCCGCAAATGGTGCCCAAGGCCATACCCAAAACGGCAAAAAGACCGAGGAACTTGCTGATGTCAAAGGCCTGCTTTGTTTTGGCTGCCGGAGAAAGCACCGGCTGGGCGGCCGCCGAATCCGCCGGGGTTTCCGACAGCTGCGTTCCCGCGTTCGAGATTTTGGAGGTCATTTCGGAAGTGACCTGGTTGTCCTTTTCCGAAGCGAACTTGCTGATCTGCTCGTTCACAAAACGGCCCATTTTACGGTAGGGCGACCAGAACGCTTGGCGCACACTGATGGGGTTGTCTATGATTTTCACCACCGTGGCGTCCCAATCCAAACCGCTGCGGTCGTAGAAAATGGCGTTTTTCCCTTCGCGCAGGTCGTCAATGTCCCCGTCGGTCATGGCCGCCACAATGGTCATGGTCTCGTTCTTGCTCTTGGAACGGCACTCGCAATAAATCAGGAACATGCCGCTCAAGGCCGCCATAAGGTTGTGTTTCGGCATGTCGGTCACTTTCATGCACAAATCGCAACTGCGCTGGTCGATATACAGGGTGCCCGCCTGAAAAATGGCCTTCACCCCTTTGTCCCGGCTGTAAAAATCGGAAAAAGTGATGAAATTTTTCAGCAAAACGTAAAAATCCCGGTAATAATGCAGCAATTTGTCCACCTCATGGATGTCGTTGGCCGCCGTCTCCAAGGCCTTGTCCTGCGCAATCAGGCTGCGCAAGGCGTCCTGTCGCCCTTGCTGCAACGCCTCTTGCAGCAAACCGGCGTCCAAACCTTCCACTTCGCCTCCTTTTTTCGCGGCCAACCATTCCTCATAGGGGCGGAAACGCGCTTTCTCCTGCTTCCACTCGGCTTCTGCCAGCGACGCATGCTGCGGGAACTCCACATCCAACACCTCTTGCTTGAAAACGAAAAAAGCCTGCTCCCAGGCCGGATTCCATCCGCCCTGCAAGGGCAGTTCCCCATCCTTGCGCACACGGGCCAAAGGATAAGAGGCGATTTCCTCCATGCGTTCCGTCAGGTTGTCCCGCACAATCCCCTCCAAAGCGGTCAAAGAAACATCCAAGGTAGGGACAGCCTCTTCGTTGAATGCGGCGAAACGGCAACGGATGTAATAGTCCTCCACCTTTTCCCGGACCGCCTGATAAGCCGCATAGGCCTCCGCCGTCCGTTCGCCATAGGGAAGCGTCCCGTTTTCGGACGAAGCCAGGGCCTTCCATTCGACAAACTCCCGGCAATGGGTGAAAAAGGCCTCCAACTGCTCCTCCTGCACGCCGGGCTCCCCGCTACGGTCGGGCACACTCCCCTCCACCTGCATGCAGGCGGCGACCAAAGCGGCCAAGGTCTCATCCCCGCAGGTCTGTCCGGTGATGACCCCGTCGCCATTGAAGCGGGTCTGGGCAAAAATCGCCAGCATGTCCGCCGTATCGGCCACCGAAATCTCATCCCTCTCCTGATTCAGATAGGAAAGCACCTGACGGGCAGAGGCGTACAGCCGCATTCCCGCTTCGTTCTCCTGATTGATGGCCGACAGGGGCAAACGGTCTTCCTGCTTCAGCAGGTCATCGGGGTTCTTCAACACGGAAGTGAGCCAGGATGCGGTCGCAAGTATTTCGTTCACACGGATTTTTCCATCGTAATCAGCATCCATTAGCTGCAAGGTGTGCTCGTCGATTTCCAGTCCCTTGACCGGACAGCTCAACACCGTCCACATTTTCTGGTCCAACTCGCCCAGATGGGCAATGTCCTCTCCGGAGGTGATACTGACCCGGGTGGCGCCGCCCACATTGGCGAATTTCCAGTTATAGCCGGTTTTGCCCGCCACAAGGCTTAAGGCTTTGCTTACTTTTTTTGGAGTCATTTTATGTTGTTTTTCGTATGGTTTTTCTGTCATCTCACCCTTCCTCTCCGCCATGCGCCCTCCGCAGGCATTTCCTCTCCCCCTCCCTCCCGGAAGGAAGGATGCGGGCTGCCGTGTCCAAGCGATGAAAACCTGGCTTCACGGAAGTTGCATGGGCGAATCCGCCGAATGAATCCGCAAATTTACAAAATTCCGCAACACCCGCCAAAAAATGGGAAAAATAATTTCTCCCCGCCCCGCACTCCCTGCCGGAAAAAAGACTACTTTTGCAACTTTCACTTCAAAAAGCACAAGATGGGCAATCTGAAAAAACTGCTGGGAGAATCCGTCATCTACGGCGTGAGCAGCATCATCGGACGTTTTCTGAACTACTTGCTGGTTCCTTTGTACACCTATAAAATCGCCGCATCCTCAGGCGGATACGGCCTTGTCACCAACATTTACGCCTACACGGCGCTGCTGCTGGTGCTGCTAACCTTTGGCATGGAAACCACCTTTTTCTATTTCGCCAACCGGCAGCAGGACAAGGACCCCGGGCGCATTTTCTCCACGGCCTTAGGCAGCGTGGGCTGCGTAGCCCTGCTGTTTGTGCTGCTCTGTTTCGGCTTCACCGGATCCATCGCCTCCGCCCTGCACTACGAGACGCATCCCGAATTCATCCGCATTATGGCCGCCGTGGTCGGACTGGACGCTTTTCAGGCCATACTGTTCGCCAAACTGCGTTTTGAACACAAAGCCTGGAAATTCGCCCTGCTCAAACTGGCGTTCATCGTAGGCAACATCGGACTCAACCTCTTTATTTTCCTGCTTGCGCCGGCACTCTCCGCAAGCCACCCCGCATGGATGGCATGGTACCGCCCTGACTATCAGGTGGGCTATATCTTTGTAGTGAACCTAATCTGCACCGCCAGTGTCACTTTCGGCTTCCTTCCGGAACTGAAGAGCCTGCGCCACGGCATCGACTTCCCGCTACTGAAACAAATGCTGAAATACACCTGGCCGCTGCTGCTGATGGGCATCATCGGCATACTGAACCAAGTGGCCGACAAAATCTGCTACCGCTTTCTCGTGCCGGGGGCGGAAGGGGACGTGCAGTTAGGCATCTACGGCGCCTGCGTGAAAATCGCCATGATTATGGCCATGATCACCCAAGCCTTCCGCTACGCCTACGAGCCCTTCGTTTTCGGAGAGAAAAAAGGGAAGCAAAGCAAAGACGACCAGGCCGCCGTCATGAAATACTTCGTGATGTTCACCCTTTTCGCCTTTTTAGTGGTGGTCCTATACCTTGACATTCTGAAATACATTATCAAAAGGGATTACTGGGATGGCCTGCGTGCTGTGCCCGTGGTCATGATAGCGGAGATTTTCATGGGCATTTACTTCAACCTGTCCTTCTGGTACAAACAGACGGAAAAGACCTGGTGGGGCGCCATTTTTTCAGGTTTGGGATGCATTGTCCTGCTGGCCATCAACTTCCTGTTTGTCCCCAAATACGGATACATGGCCTGCGCCTGGGGCGGATTGGCCGGATATGGTGTCTGCATGCTGCTCTCCTTCGTGGCGGGACTGCTGCTGCAAAACAAGGAGCCTTACAAAGCCTACATCGTGCGCTATCCCCTGAAATCCATCTTCGCCTACTTCACCTTAGCCATGCTGCTTTACGGCCTCAGCACGTGGCTGCACCCGCAAGGCACCGGTTTGACCCTCGCGTTCAACACCCTGCTGCTGTTAGTGTACATGACCGCTATCTGCTACGGGGAACGGGAGCTGTTGAAACGCTTGCTCCACCGCAGAAAAAACTGAACACGCTTCCTAAATCCCAAGACAAAAAAAACGCGGGCTTTCAGCCCGCGTTTTTTTTCTATCCGTCCATCGTGCCTATTTCACAATGATGAACTCCACACGGCGGTTGTGCTGACGTCCTTCATCCGTATCGTTGGTGTCGATGGGGCGGGTTTTGCCGTAGCCCTTGGAGGTCATGCGGCTGCGCTCAATGCCCTTCTCCACCAGATAGTCCACCGCAGTTTTGGCGCGGCTCTCGGACAACGTCTGGTTATAGGCGTCCGTACCCATGTTATCCGTATGTCCGGCGATAATCACCTTCACCTGGGGGTTGCGGGTCATAAAGTCGGCCACCCTGTCCAAACGCTCTGCCGCCACGCTGCCCTGCAAAGAGGACTTGTCGAAGTCGAACTCGATGTTCTCCAAACCTTCCGGTATGCGGGAACCGTCCGATTCCAAATCAATGACAATCTCCTTGTTCTGGAAACCGGAGGAATCCGGAATGTCGAAATCTTCTTCACGCGCAATATAGCCCGGAGCGGACACCTTGATGTGGTAATGGTGACCCGCAGGCATGGACATCAGGAATTTGCCCGTATTTTCATTTGTTTCAAAATCACCGATTTTGCGGTTGGAATCCACATCATAGAGCTCAATGGAGGCAGCCAGGGGACTGTGGCTGTCCTTGTCACGGGTCAGTCCGTTCAGCAGGGTCATGTGGTGCGCCGGCATGGCTTTCTCCTTCACTTCGCTCTCCTCCTCGTAAAGGTCATCGTCCGCCAACAGGTTCTCTTCCGTGGCAGCCACAAACACCTTATCAGACTTGAAGGCAATGCAATAAATGTCCTCCTCCCCGAAACCGTTCGGCTGGGCGGAAGCGTAATAGGCGTTCTTGCCGTTGGCCGTAATCACAAAGGAAATGTCGTCACCCGGGGTGTTGATGGGCAAGCCCAGATTGCGGGGCTTGGTCCATTTGCCGTTTTCCAAAGTTGTCACATAAATGTCGAAACCGCCCATTCCGTCATGTCCTCTGGAACTGAAATACAATGTTTTTCCATCAGGATGGGCAAAAACGGTAATCTCGTCATCCGGGGTATTGACCACATTGCCAAGGTTCTCCACATTTTTCCATTTACCCTTCTCGTCTTTGGTGACTTTGTAAATGTCGTGTCCGCCAAAGCCCATGTCGCTGCGATCGGAGCAGAAATAAATGGTGTTTCCATCGTAGGAATAGGAGGCGGAAGTCTCATGCGCCTTGGAGTTCACGCACCTCGGAAGGCGTTTGGCGCAACCAAAGGAAGTCCCCTTCAATTCGGACTCGTACAGGTCGCCGCCGCGCTTATCCTTATAAAGAATCACCTTGCGCCCGTCGTTGGACACGCCCTGCACAGCCATGTGTCCACGGAAATTGGCGCCCAAGGTCAGCACCGCCTTTTGCCACGCGGTGTCCCGGCTGGAACGGTAAATCTTCTCCACGTATTTGCCGTCGGAGGCGTAGCCCCGGTTCTGGTTGCGTTTCGTCGTGCGGCGGGAGGTGAAGAACAACAGGCTGTCATCCGCGGAAACGGCCGGGCCGTACTCGTCATACTTCCCATTGACCGTGGTGTCCAGAATGTATATTTTGCAGGGAATCTCCCCTCTTTTCAGCAGCATTCTGCCGTTCTCGCACTCCTTGATGCGCTGGTTGGCCTTGAGGTTGCCCTCGCGGGTCACGCCCGGAGTGGAAAGGTAGCGCCGGTAATAGCGGATGGCAGGCACAAACTCATACCGCATCTGGTGCGCACAGCCTTTGTAGTAAATCAGATCCACAGCCACCAAAGAATCCAGTCCATACGCCGTTTCCGCATAGCTGACGGCTTCCGACAGCTGGCTCAGGTGTTCGTAGCAGCTGGCGATTTCGTAGTTCAGTTCCGCGTTTTGGGGATTGAACTGCTGGGCTTTCAGCAAGAAATTCACAGCGGTGCGGTAATCGCCCGCCTTTAGAATCTTTTCACCCATTTTCTTGTTTTTCACCGCCGATTTGAATTCCCTCTTCGTGTTGTTCGGGAAATTGGCTTGGCGGAACTCCACATTCTGCGCAACCAATCCGCAGAGAATCATTTGGAAAAACAATATAAACAAACTCTTTCTCATCTGTTTGAAATATTTATGCATTACTCTGTTTTTTTATTCTTTACAATGTTCCAGGCAAACCTGCGCCTGCCCGACCCCCAAAGCAGCCGCCCGGCTCCAGTCCGCACAGGCCCCCGCCTCGTCATCCAGCATTTCCTTCAAATTGCCCCGGTGCAGATAAGCGTTGCCGTAATTTTCCCGCAGGGAGATGGCCTTGTCGAAATCCGCAATGGACAAGTCAAAGGCTTTCAGCTTGTAATAGGCGATGCCACGGTTGTTGTAAGCCAAGTAGGAATCCGGATTCCAGCGTATGCAGGCGCTGAAATCGGTCACGGCCTGACGGTACTCTCCGGTGTTCAGAAAGGCGATGCCACGGTTGTTCAGGGTCGGATAGTAGGTGGAATCCAAGGCATAGGCAATGGTATAGTCGGCTATGGCCGCTTCCAAATCATCCATTTTCATCCTCACCCCCGCCCGATTGTTGTAGAAAATGGCGCAAGGCTCGTAGCGGATGGCTTGGGAGTAATCGGCCAAGGCCTTCTCATACAGCCCCATGCGACGGTAACAACTGCCCCGGTCATTATAAGCCCGGGCGAAACCCGGCTTCAGAGAAAGCACACGGGTGAAAACCTCTGCCGCCTGCGTGTACGCGCCGGCCTTAAAAAAGGAGGTCGCCTCGCCGTACAAGGCATCCAACACACTATCCTGCGGCAAAACCGCACCGGCCGCACCGGATTCCGAAGACGGGACCGTCTGTGCAAACGTTAGGGAACAGCCTAACAATAAACCTATTACAACTCCTATACGCATAAACAGGCACAAATTGCTTATTGTATCTAAATAAGATGCAAAAATATATAAAATCTTCCACACATTTTACGGAAAGACCAAAAAAATTTCGGGATTCGTAAAAGAAACGGAACAAAGCGCCTATTCCAGACCGGGATGGAGGTAAATGTCCAAAAGCCCTTGGGGAAGGGACAGGAAAATGCGGCGGTTTTTGCGGTCCACTTTACGGATAAACGCATCCACGATGGGGACCAGCACTTCCGTCCCCCCGTAATCGATTTGGAAAAGCGCCTGCTGCGGATACTCCAGCACGCCCGTGCACGGGCCTATCTCCCCCGCTTCTTCGTCCACCATGGTGAAGCCTTTGATTTCGTGATAGTAAAAGCGGTTGCCTTCCAGAGGGGGGAGCATGGAAAGCGGCAGGTACAGCTCCGCGTCCACATAGGACGGCGCGTCCCCGGCCTCCACCCCCTCGAACTTCACCACAAGCTGGTACTTGCTCTTGATTTTTATCGAACTGATTCTAAAAGGAATCCGTTCTTCCCCCAATTGGAGAAAAACGGATTCCATACGGTAATATTTTTCCGGTTCGTCCGTGTCCAGACTGACCGCAAGCTCGCCTTTCAACCCGACGACTTTTGTTGTCTTTCCGACGTAATAAAAGTCAGCGGAAGGCATGGCCTGTTTAGGCTTCAGCGGGAGCTTCGGTTTCCGCCTGGGCTTCGGCTTCAGCGGGAGCCTCTTCCGTGGCGGGAGCCTCTTCGGCTGCCACAGGGGTCTCGCCCTCGGCTTCGGCCTTGGCCGCCGCCTCAGCGGCTTCCGCGGCTTCGCGTTCCTGACGCTCTTTTTCAGCTATGGCCTGGCGTTTCTCCGCCACAACGGCCGCTCTGGCCTCTTTCACTTTGGCTTCGGCTTCGAGACGGACCTTCATCTCCGCACGGCTGGCGTTGATGGCCTCCGTTTTGCAGTCGCTCAAGCGGCGATCCTTCGCTTCCTTCCAAGCCGCGAATTTTGCTTCGGCTTCGGTTTCCGAGAACGCGCCCTTGGCGACGCCGCCCATGAGGTGCTTTTTCATGTAAACGCCCTGGCCGCGGAGCAGCGAGCGGGCGGTATCGGTGGATTCCGCACCACAATTGACCCAATACAGCGCGCGGTCGAAATTCAACACTACGGTAGCGGGATTGGTCAGGGGATTGTAGGTGCCTATCCGTTCAATGTAACGTCCATCGCGGGGTGCCCGACCATCTACTACGACAATGTGGTAGAAAGGCTGGCCTTTCTTACCGTGTCTTTGTAACCTGATTTTTGTTGCCATTTTTAAGTTTTGTTTTTTGGTTTGGTTATAAAAATTTCAAGCGTGCAAAATTCGTCAAAAAAACAATACAAAATGCGGTTTCCGGCATTTTTTTTGAACATGCAGCCTCCGGAGCATTAATTTTTCCTTGAAAAAGCGTTCGTATCCGTAAAGATGGTACTTTTGCGCTTTGATTTTTCTATCACACCATGAATGCAAGCATACTCAACATCGGGGACGAACTGCTGATCGGACAGGTGGTCAACACCAACGCTTCTTGGATGGCGCAGCAGCTGACGGAATGCGGCATCCGCGTCCGGGAAGTGCTCACCATTGCAGATGAGCGTCAGGCGATTACAGAAGGTCTGGAGCGTTGCCTGAAAAACGCCGACACCCTACTCATCACCGGCGGCCTCGGCCCGACCAAGGACGACATCACCAAGCACACGCTCTGCGCGTATTTCCATGCCAAACTGGTGGAACACGCGGAAAGTCTGCGCAATATCGAACGCATTTTCGCCCGCAGAGGCTACCCCATGACGGAAACCAACCGCCAGCAGGCCATGGTGCCGGATTGCTGCGAAGTGATTGTAAACGAAGTCGGGACCGCTCCCTGCATGTGGTTCGAAAAGGACGGGAAAACCGTGGTATCCCTGCCCGGCGTGCCTTCGGAAATGAAGCACCTGATGCAAAACCAAGTGCTGCCCCGGCTGAAAGCCCGGAACGGAGGCCTTTGCATTGTGCAGAAAAACCTGATTTTCCAAGGTATTGGGGAATCCTTCCTGTCCGACGCCATCGCCCCTTGGGAAGAAAAGCTCCCCTCCCATATCAGCTTGGCCTACCTGCCCCAGCACGGCATGCTGCGCCTGCGGCTGACCGCCTCCGGAAGCAACGAGGCCGCCCTGCAAAAAGCGTTGGCGGACGAAAGCCGCTACTTGTATGAGCATGTGGGCAAATACCTTGTGGGTGAAGACATGGACTCCCTGCAAGCCATTGCCGCCGACTGTCTGGTCCGCCACGGCAAAACCCTCTGCACCGCCGAAAGCTGCACCGGAGGAAGCCTCGCCGCCCGCATGACCGCCATGCCGGGCGCGTCCCGCTACTATCTGGGCGGCATGGTCGCCTACAGCAACGAATGGAAGGAGAAAGCGCTGCATGTCTCCCACGACACCCTTAGCCGTTTCGGAGCGGTGAGCGAGGAGACGGTAAGGGAAATGGCCGTCCACGCAAGGGAAGTGCTTGGTTCGGACTACGCCGTCGCCACCACCGGCATCGCTGGCCCCGACGGAGGCACCGCCGAAAAGCCGGTCGGCACCGTGTGGATTGGAGTGGCTTCCGCCAACGAAACCCTCACCCGCCTGCTGCATTGCAGCGACCTGCGTGCGCAAGTCATCGAGCGCACCTGCAACCAAGTGTTCAGTGATCTCATCCAACTTATACGGAAAGAATGTGGAAAATAATCAGTAGTCCCCAAATCATCAGCATTTTCATGCTGGTTTGCTCCAACTGTTTCATGACCTACGCATGGTACGGCCACTTGAAGAACATGGCCAACAAGGCCTGGTGGATCGCCGCTTTGGTCAGCTGGGGCATCGCCCTTTTCGAATACCTTATCCAAGTGCCCGCCAACCGCATCGGCTACACGGTGTATTCGCTTCCCCAACTAAAAATCATTCAGGAGGTCATCTCCCTCTCGGTATTCATCCCGTTTTCCATGCTGCTGATGAACCAGCCCTTCAAGCTGAACTACCTTTGGGCGGGGCTTTGCCTCTTGGGGGCCGTGTTTTTTATCTTCAGGGCTTGAGGTAGGTGATTTCCCGGGTGGTGACCTGTAGGTTAATGCCGTCGTACTCAACTTTCTCCGTCCAGTTCCCCTCCGTGTCGTAATGCACAAAAAAAGTGCGGAAGTCGGTGTCTCCGAAACGGTTCCGTATGCTTTGCAAACGGCCGTCCCTGTCGTAGCGGTAGCGTATCTCCTGTTTCAGGCGGCCGTCCTGGGAAAGCTCCTTCACCACACGGTGACGGCGGTCGTAGGTATATTGCCGTTGTTTGTTCACAGAATCAGGCAGATGCAAGGTGGATTCAAACAGAATGCGCCCCGAATCGTCGTTACGGCGGCGGTAGTCCCACCGCTTTTCCCCTGCCTTTTCCGCATACTGGATGCGGGCGACATGCCCCTGCGCGTCATAGGTGTACAGCTTGGTATAGGCGACATTGTATTTGTACGGGTTCCATAGGGACTCCTCCTTCATCCTACGTTTCAGGGAATCATAGGTGTACTGCACGCGGGAAATCTCCGTGTAAACGCGGTTGTACGTCACTTCCTCCGCCAAAAGCCCGTCGCGGTAGCAGTACACGGTCTCGCAGAACAGACCGCCGGTATCGTCATACTGCCGTGCGTTGGACAAGTGTCCTATAATATTGTACACATACTCCTCCCGCCCCTGCAGAACCCCTCCGGATCCCCAGTAGCAGGCACGCAGACGATGGGCTCCGTCGAACACAAAGGAATCGTATTGGTCACGGTAGGGCGTCTGCTGGAAAAGGCGGCAAACGGCCATCCGGCCGGAAGTGTCGAAACGGTATTCGCTGAATCCGGTGAGTGAGGTTTTTTCCGCAAACACAAAATGCAGGTCCTCCACCTGAAAGCTATGGGAAAGGTAGACCGACTCCTTGAGGTTGGAAACCTTGCCGTTCAGCCCCATGGAAGCCCAATCGCGAACAGCCCCCCCCTGAGCGCGGACAAACAACAGCGGCAGGCAGCAAAGGGCCAGCAGAAATGCCTTCCGATACGCCATCACCGGACCTCCTCCTTGTAGGCCAAGCTGCGGCGGTATTCCTTCTCTTTCAGGGTTTCGCGCTTGTCGTACATTTTTTTGCCCCTTGCGACCGCTATCTCCAGTTTGGCGTAGCCGCTTTCGCTGATGAAAAGCAAGGTGGGAATGACCGTAAAGCCCTTCTCGTTCAGTTTGGACTGGATTTTCCGCAGTTCCTTTTTCGTCAGCAGCAGCTTGCGGTCCCGTTTGGGCTCATGGTTGTTGTAGCTGCCCGCCTTGTATTCGGAGACATGCAGTCCCCTTACCCACAATTCGTTCTGTATAAACAGGCAATAGGCGTCCGTCAGGTTGGCCTTACCCGCGCGTATGGCTTTGATTTCCGTCCCCGCCAGCACTATCCCCGCCGTGTATTTGGTGGTGAGAAAATACTCGAACTCCGCCTTGCGGTTCTTGATATTGACGGGATTCTGCTGTTTTTTGGCTGCCATCTGAACGTGTGTTAGAGAGGTTCTTCCTTTCCAAGCCTCCGCCTAAAGGGAGGACTTTTGCCGGTAATTTTCCAATCCTTCCGTCAGGAAGTCAATAAAATGCTGCACGTTCTTGTCGTACTGGTGGTTTTGCTTCGTCAGCACCTTGCCGTCCGCATCCATCAGCACGTAGTAGGGCTGCGCATTGATGTTGAAATAGGTTTCCTGATATTGGATATTCTTCTGTCCCAATGTTTTAACATAACGACCCTTGGCATCCTTCACCCATTCCGAATCCGGCAGCCGGTTTTTCGCATCGGCATAGAGGGAGCACATCACAAACTCCTGTTGCAGCAGACGGGTCACCTCCGGATCCGACCAGACGTACTGCTCCATTTTCCGGCAGTTGGCACAGGTCTTTCCGGTAAAGTCAATGAAAATAGGCTTGTTCACCTTTTTTGCATAAGCCTTGGCTTCATCCAAATCGAAGAAGGCTTCAAAACCGGCGGGAACCTCCAGCTCATCCGCATATTTCCGGTCGGCGGGCAAGAGGGAGACGGTCTGGTTCCCAGTCCCTACCGTCGCGGCTTTGCTTTGTTCTATCACCAGACGGTTGATGTCAAAATCCTGGGTGCTCATGGGCGGGATGAATCCGCTGATGGCGTTCAGGGGCGCACCGAACATGCCCGGCAGCATGTAAAGGGTGAACGAAAAGGTCAGTATGGCCAAAAAGAGCCGAAGCACAGACACTTCCTTCACCTCGCTGTCGCCATGGAAACGCAGTTTGCCCAAGAGGTAGAAGCCCAAAAGGGCGAAAATCACAATCCACAAGGCCAAATAGACTTCGCGGTCGAGGATGTGCCAGCCGCAATAAAGGTCGGCCATGCTCAAAAATTTCAGGCCGAACGCCAGTTCCAAAAAGGCAAACACCACCTTCACCGTATTCAGCCAGCCGCCTGATTTCCATTTGGTCAGCACACTGGGGAACATGGCCAAAAGGGTGAAAGGCGCGGCAAAGCCGATGCCGAAGCCCAACATGGAGAGCAGCGGAATCAGCCGGTCGGTGCCGCTGGTGCAAAGCCCCACCAAGGCAGCGCCCAAAATGGGTCCGGTGCAGGAGAAGGAGACCAGCACCGTGGTCAGCGCAATGAAGAAGGGTGCTATCCATCCGCCCATGTCCGCCTTGGCGTCCGATTTGTTGACCATCCAACTGGGCAGCGTGATCTCGAACAGGCCGAAGAACGAGAGGGCGAAAAAGATGAACACCACAAAGAAAATCAGGTTGGGAATCCAGTGGGTGCCGAGCAGGTACATCACCTTCGGTCCGAAAACCAGCGCAAGCAGCACCCCCAACACCACATAGATGAACACGATGGAGCCGCCGAACAGCCAGGCCTGCTGCATACCCTTGTTCCGGTCGCCGTCATTGCCGTGCATGAAGAAATTGATGGTCATCGGTATCAGCGGGAACACACAAGGGGTCAGCAGGGTCAGCAGCCCCGCACCCAAGGCGATGAAAAAGACCGTCCAAAGGGAAATGCGCTTCGCTTCGCCATTTTCCGTTTCAGCAACAGCAACTGTCTCCGCTTCCCCAATGGCTTCCGTCGCTTCCGAAACCTCAGCGGCACTGTCCATCACCGCCTCCCCCACTTCGGCTCCGTTCTCCGGAGCGGCTTGCGGCACCCCTTTCACGGGAATCTCCAATTCCGTCCCCACCATGACGCATTTTCCCTCCGTACAGGACTGTGCGTCAATGGAAAGCGAAATTTTGAAGTCTTTTTCGTCCAACACCTTGATTTTCTGTGTGAACACCACTGGCGAAGTCTCGAAATACCGCTCCGTGCCGAACTCATCGGTCAGTTCCGCATACTTGGGTTCCGTCGTTTTGCCGACCAAAGCATAATGAGCGGATTTTTCATACGTGAACACCGTCTGCTGGGTGATGCCCTCGGTGTTGTATTGCGAATAGAGGTGCCATCCCGGTTCCACGGTGGCCACAATGCGAATGCGCGCCTCCGCGTTTGGCAGTGCCTCCACCTTATAACTCCAACGGACCGGCTCGCTCAACTGCGCATGGGCAGCCATAGCGAAACCTAACACAGAAATCACAGATAACAACAGTCTTACGATACCCTTACGCATATTCGGAAATTTTTTGCAAAAATAACAAAAAGCGGCATACACATCCGCGTTCCCGGAAGTGTTTTCATAAAAAAAGGCCGGTTTTGCAACCGGCCTTGAAAAGTTTACGCCTCTTGGGTGTCCGGCCCGTCCCCGTGACGGTGCTCCTTGTTCCCGTGACGACGGCCACGGTCGCGGCGGTCCTTGTCGGAACGGCCTTCCCTGCGCGGGCCACGCTCGCGCTTCGGCTCTTCGTAGCCTTCGGGCTTGGGCAGCAGGGCG
>JAGAEQ010000081.1 GCA_017613015.1 Bacteroidales bacterium
GGAGCCTGTGTGCTTGCCGGTACTCCTGCTTCATCTTCGAAATATGTTGCCGTAGAGCTGTCAGGTGGCAACGGCGGCGGGGCCCCACCTCTTCCCATTCCGAACAGAGAAGTTAAGCCCGCCCGCGCCGATGGTACTGCGTAAGCGGGAGAGTAGGTCGCTGCCTGGTCTTTTAAGGGGATCACCCACGGGTGGTCCCTTTTTTTTTGCGCTGTGCGCACGGAATATCTTTGCAATGTCACCGTTTGCGGTGCCTGACGGCGCGTCTTTATCGGGGTTAATCAGAGCCCGTTCTTCTTCAGCAGGTTTTTCAGCTCGTTGTCGGAGATGTTTTCGCGGTCTGATTTGTCGTACATTTGCAAAAGTGTGACAGCCGCTGCCTTTTTTCCCGTCCAGCTGCATCTGCCGGAACTCGGCGAAGGAACGGTCAAGGCTTTCCAATACATCCTCTTTCGAGCCTGTATTATTGTCCTCATGCTCTGTGTGTTTTCATCCAAACCCTTGCACCATCCGCTGGAAGATGGAATAGTCGGTGTTGGGAATGCTGATTGTAACTTCTCGCATAATGAATGTTTTAAACTTTAACGCACAAAGTTTCGTGAAATTGTTTGTCTGGCAAAAAAGAGGGCATTTTATCCTCTTTTGTCAAAAACAGATGATTGGTAGAGTTCTTTACCCGGGTGGGAGCGCAGGTCGCTGCAAAAAATGTAATTTGTTAAAAAAATGACAAAGATAAATGTTTGCGATTTTTTTGTATATTTGCCATTGAAAAATGTTTCTTTCCACTTCTTTTGAATTTTGTAAATAATAAGTTAATTTTCAACGCGATAAAATGATTCACGAGATAGTTTTTAATCATATATAAATTTTTGCGAACATGCAAATAGCGTCGGGTGTTTTGAGTGTGGGTAAGGTTCTTGGCCTTGTGTGTCTGTTTTGTGTGGCTTGCCAGAAGAACGAGCCTGCCCAGGGGAAGGCTCCTGCCAAGCCTTCTGCCGAAGCGGTGGAGCAGTTGGTGAACGGAGGTTTTGAGCAATGGGAAGGCACCGGCAAGGAAGTGGAGCCGGTGCAGTGGAATTCCTACATGTCGGGGACGGGCGAGGGCATTGCCTATACGGCGGGCCGCGCACAGCAGGTCGCCCCTTCTGACGATGTGTGTCCCGGCAGCGAGGGTGTCCGTAGCGTTTGCATTTATGCCCGTTCGGTCATGGGAGTGGTGGCAAACGGCAACCTGACCACCGGACAAGTCCACATGGGAAGTGCCACGGCTTCCAACACGGAGGCGAATTACAATTTCACCCAACTCAACCACGCGGATTTTCATCAGCGATTGACCGTCAAGCCGGACTCCATCCGTTTCTGGGCGAAGTTCGTGTGCCCGGATGCCAAGCAGTATGCCCGTATGAGCGCGATAGTCCACGATGCGTATCCGGTCAAGGATCCGTCCGTCCAAGACGACCTGCCGCACATTGTGACGAAAGCAAGCCTTGATTTTCAGACGAGTAAGGGCGAATGGGTGTGCTATACCGTCCCGTTCGAAAACGTGCATTCCGACCTGTCTCCGGAATACATTCTGATTACGTTCACCACCAACCGGGAACCGGGAAAAGGCAGCAAAAGCGACAAGCTGTATGTGGACGATGTGTCCTTGATGTATAAGTGAAGTGGCTTACCAGGCCACGAAACCGCCGATGTTCAGGAAGGCGGGGGCGTAGCCGATTTCTATGCACGCACCATAATAGTCAGAGAACCAGTATTGCGCTCCCGCAAGTAGGCCTAACATGGGTCCGCTCACTTTTTCCTTTTCCCCTCCCAAGGTTTTGGCTAAAGCAATGTCGTT
Source organism: Bacteroidales bacterium (assembly GCA_017613015.1). Lineage (GTDB taxonomy): Bacteria > Bacteroidota > Bacteroidia > Bacteroidales > WCHB1-69 > UBA1195. The sequence continues at coordinate 1,841 of JAGAEQ010000081.1, forward strand.
TGGATTGCCGCTCCAGGTGTTTTTGCTCCCGGTAAAGCTCCACCCCAACAATGTAACGGCGTACACGTCCATGCGGCTGAGTTCGGGCAGCGGTATATGGTAATATCCGGTGGCTCTCAAGGCGAGGATGCCTTCCGATACTGTGGAGACCAGTTCGGCTTTCCCGTATTGCGTGTTGGTGGACGCTCCGGTGTAAGCGGCTGTCAGTCCTGCGTTTAAGCTAAACCCGTTAAGGTGGAAGGCGTTTGTCAGTATGGATTGCTCATAGGAGAGCATTACCGGCGGGCAACGGTGTTCGTAAAATCTTCCTCCGTAATACAGGTTGCCGAAACCCACAGTGGCTTCCACGATGGATTTTCCCGCCCCGTTTTGCGCCATGAGCGGAAACAGCGGGGCGAACAGAAGTAAGCCAATAAAAAAGGGATGTCTCATGTTGATTGAAATAAAAAGCAAAAATACGTAAAGAGGCTACAGCGCGACGGTCGGGCCGGGTGTTTTTTTCCACCCGTAAAAGTGTATAAGTGTTTTTCCGGGCAGTCGGCCTCCGATGTTGTTTTTTTCGTTATCTTTGCTGTTACGGAAGGGAAAAAGTATGTGTTTTATTTAGAACGGATAGGATATGAAAAAAATAGCGATTGGGCTTTTTTTGATGCAGCTTTTCAATCTTTTGCCGCTTATGGGGCAGCAAAAGGGGAATCAGGGGCCAAGTACGGGGGAGCTGTACTCCCTTTTCCAGAACCCTCCCATGCGGTACCGTCCCATGGTGCGCTGGTGGTGGAACGGCAACAAGGTCAATCCGCAGGAATTAGTCAGGGAATTGCATGTGTTGAAAAATGCGGGCATAGGCGGTGTGGAGATAAATCCGATTGAATTTCCCACCCATGGGGATGACGATATGGGCATTCCTTCGGTGAAATGGCTTTCGGACGAGTGGATTGATGCGCTGAAAGTGGCTTTGGACACGGCTAAGGCCTTGGGCATGACCGCCGATCTGATTGTGGGCTCGGGATGGCCCTACGGCGGCGAATACCTTCCCGAGGAGGAGCGGGCGAAAATCCTTGTGAACTGCACCAAAAAAATGGTCGGTCCCATGAAGCTGGAAGTCTCCAAAGACGCGCTGTTCGCCATGGCGGACCCTAAAGTTTCCTCGGCTTTTCTGGGTCGGAAAATGGAGTTGCAGCGTCTGATTTTAGTGAAAACCCCGTGCTCGGACGTGCACGAAGTCACAGACTTGATGCCGTATGAGAAAAACGGTGCTTTCTGTTACGACCTGCCTGCGGGAGAATACACCCTTTCGGCCTTGGTGCTGGTGAACGGTTTTTTGAAGGTGATTGACGGTGCCTGGGGTGCGGACGGTCCGGTGTTGAACCATTACAGTGCCGAGGCGGTGCTGCGCTACTTGGTGCGCATGTCCTCTGCCATCGAGCAGCGGATGGGGGCGGTGCGCCGATATCTGCGTGCATTCTTCACCGACAGCATGGAACTGGAGGGCTCTAACTGGTGCGATGACATGACGGCCGAGTTCAAGGCGCGCCGCGGCTACGATGTGACCCCGTACCTGCCTTTCCTGCTGTTCGAGGGCGGTAAGATGGGTAACGTCTCCTCCTACGCGCCCCCTATTGCGGTGACCGATTCCCTGCAGCAGGTGATTGAGCGTGTTCGTTATGATTTCGAGACCACCAGGGCGGAACTACTGGAAGAGCGGTTTTTCCGCGTCTTCGCCCGCTGGGCCGATTCCCTTGGGGTACAGTCCCGTGCGCAGGCTTACGGACGTGGTTTCTTCCCCTTGGAAAGCAGCCTCTGTGTGGATATTCCGGAAGGGGAGTCCTGGACGACAAACTATCTGAAACACAAACCGGGCGAGGAGATGTCCGAAGCGGACTACCGTCGTGGCCGGGCCTACACTATGATTGATAAGTATGTCTCCTCGGCGGCGCATCTGAACGGGAAGCGCATTGTCAGCTGTGAGGAGATGACCAACACCTACCGTGTCTTCAATATGAGCCTGCAGGAACTGAAATTAGGCGGCGACCAGACGGTCTGCAGCGGCATTACCGGCACGGTCTTCCACGGCTTCAACTACATGCCGCCGGACGCGCCCTTCCCTGGCTGGATACGCTATGGAGCCTATTACAACGAACGGAACACATGGTGGCCCTATTTCCACCTTTACAACGACTACAAGGCGCGGCTGTATGCTGTGCTCCAAAATTGCGAGAATATGGCCGACATCGCCATCCTGACCCCGACTGCCGACATGTGGTCCAAGATGGGGATGCAGAACGAGCCTTTCCCGTCGGCCATCAACGCTCCGTACCAGACGCTGGTGTGGGAGGCGGTCGTTAAGAACGGCGGGTCGTGCGACTATGTGTCCGAACGGATTCTGCGGCAGGCAAGGATGGAGAAGGGGAACATCTGCTACGGCACCCGGAAATACAGCACCCTCTTGCTGGTCGGCGTGGAGAGCATCTCAGCGGAAACGGCCGCGCAGCTGCTGAAGTTCGTCTCTTCCGGCGGACGGGTGGTCTGCGTGGAGACGGAGCCGTGCCGCTCCTTGGGGATGCATCCCGACAATGCGGCGGAGGATGCCAGGGTGACGGATTGCCTGAACAGCATCCGCACGCGCTATCCTGAACGGTACCTGTTCGTCCATAAGCCTGATTCCAATTACATCGGCTGGTACAAAGATTTGCAGGAACGCTACCGGCTGCCCCATGCGCTGACCTTTGACGCCCCCGACCCCTATGTGATGCAGGTGCACTACCGCACGGCGGACGGCAACGATGTCTTTTTCATCTCCAACAGCCACCGCTACAACTCCTACGAGGCGGATTTGCGTTTTGACCC
>JAGAEQ010000082.1 GCA_017613015.1 Bacteroidales bacterium
ACATTTCTTCCGGAAGCAGCTAATATGCAGGCGGCATACAACCTTATAAAACCATGCAGACGCTTTGGTATCACTACACTACTCCGAAATCGATGTTTGAGCTTTCCCTTATTGGCATGAATATTGGTATGCAGAGTCAGCGAACAGAGGATAAGGACAAAATGTTTTACCAACAATTGGTTGGCTCATATATGGTTTTGAAACCCAGTATTTTAAGGTTGGAAGGTGCCTTTTACTACCAGATGGGCAAGGAGGAGCATGGCATTCCGTTGGATGCTTTTATGGGGAGTGTCAAAGCCAGGGTCTCACCCAGCGATATCTATAACCTCTACGTCGGCTACGACTATCTGAGTGGCGACAAGTACTTCGCTATCCCGCCCGAAGGGTACTTAGGCATGGTGTTCCATGACAAAATCAGGGGATTCTGCCCGCTTTTCGGTTCGCACCACGACTTTTACGGAGCCATGGACTTTTTCTATGTGGAAAGTTACGTGGGTGGATTCACTCCAGGATTGCAGAACCTTTATACTGGCGGAACCGTCAAACCTTTCAAGGGGATGAACATTAACGCCGCCTATCACTTCTTCGCCATTGCCACCGACCTTCCTGATCTTAAAAAGCCGTTGGGGCATGAAATAGAGGTGTCGCTGGACTACACCTTCGCGAAGTTCGTCAAGGTAGGGGCCGGCTACTCCTACATGCGCGGCACCGAGACGATGGAAATCCTCCAACGTGTCTCCGAAAATCGCCAGCTACACTGGGGCTGGGTGATGCTGTCTGTCACGCCGACTTTGTTCACCACGACGTGGCAGGACAAGGCGAAACGTAATAAACAGGATTAACGGGCCATTTTTTCCCCCACGTACATCACGCAGGTGCCGAACGTGAAGCGACGGACGCGCACCTGCCCGAACCCGATGTTTTCGAGCATCGGGACGATGACGTCAGCCTTTGGGAAAGCCAATATCGAATGTGGGAGGTAGGTGTACGCTTTCCGGTCGCCGGAAATCAGTCCGCCGATAAACGGCAGAATATGAAGGGTATAGCATTTATAACACCAGAGGAGAAATGGGTTGTCGGGATATGACAGTTCCAGAATCACCATTTTCCCGCCGGGGCGCAGAACCCGGTGCATTTCCGACAATCCTTGTTCCAGATGTTCAAAATTACGAATTCCGAAGGCCACGCTCACCCGGTTGAAATGGTCGTCGGGAAACGCCAGTGCCTCCACATCGCCTTGTTGCAGGGTTATATTGTCCGGGACTTTCGTCCGCCCCACCTCCAGCATCTTCTCGGACAGGTCGATGCCGATGATTTCGCTTTCGGGGTGTACTTTTTTTGCGATGGCAATGGCGAAATCGCCAGTTCCGGACGCCACATCCAGGATTCGCAGGGGCTTTTGGCTGTCCGCGATGGTGCGCACCGCCCTCCTCCGCCACCGTTTGTCGATACCGAACGACATGATGTGGTTCAACCGGTCATAGTCGGGGGCTATGGCGTCGAACATGGATTCTATTTGGGCTTTTTCGGGCATGGCAGGGACGGTTTCTACATCAAATATCCAATTCCGGCGAGCAACGCAAACACAAACGTGGTGATGACCAGCAGGGGCAGCGCGGGGTCGAGGTTCTTGCCGTCGCGTTTCCACACCATGTTCAGGTGGAGCGCATAGAGCGGAAGGGTGGCGAGATATAGGAAATTCCACCCGGAAGTATAGCTGGCCAGTGTGAAGGCGAGGATGCAGATCCAAGCGGTCACAATCAAGGATGTCTGGTAGATTTTGGCTTTGCGGGAGCCGATTTTGAGCGGAATGGTGACGCGGTGCTCCGCATCGGATTCCATGTCCCGTATGTTGTTGACATTCAGTACGCCCACGCTGAAACAGCCAATGGCGGAAGCCGGTAGCAGCAACAGCGGGGAGTCGAGGGTGTGCGCCACCACGAAATAGGCTCCCATCACCGAGACCAGACCGAAGAAGAGGAACACGAAAATATCCCCGAGGCCGCAGTAGCCGTAGGGATTCTTCCCGAGGGTGTAGTGCATGGCGGCCCAGATGGCAGCTGCGCCAAGTAACAGCAGCAGAGCCGGTTGCCAGGCCAGAAATGTGCCGAAGGAGGCCCAGACCATGGCGGCGCCGAACAGACAGCACAGCCCTGCAAAGACGGCGATAAGCCGCTTGAAATCCTTCACATCCAGGGTACCTTGGGCCAGGCTGTACTGCGGTCCCTCCCGTTGCGAGCCGTCGGTTCCCCGGAGGTAGTCGCCCAATTCGTTCGACAGGTTGGAAAGGATTTGCAGGCAGACCGTGGTGAGCAGGAGCCACACGATCAGACCGGGCGTCGCCGCATGTTGCCGCAGGGCCAGTATCAGCCCGAGCACCACCCCGGCCAGCGACAGCGGCAGGGTGCGCAAACGCATCGAAAAAACCACAGCTTTGAACTTGCTCATAATCGTTCTTTAAGACGGGCAAACATACACAAATTTTAGATATAGATTGTGTCATGCTTTTTTGAAAAAAAAGATTTGTCCTTTACCGATTATAATTGTATCTTTGCCGTTCGTTTTTGGCTTGCTTTGAGCCCGTGAACCGTAAAAATTCGATTTGACAATGAAAAATACCGCACCTCTATCCAAATCACAATATGGCATCTACGCGGAATGCGTAGGCCATGATAATGAGATTTATTATAACCTGCCGTTTCTCTTTGTCCTTGACGGCAGCCTCGATGCCGACCGTTTGTGTCGTGCCATTGAAACGATGATAAAGGCCCATCCCGCTTTCTTCACCCGGATTGGGGTGAATGACGATGGAGAACCCTTCCAAAGTCTTGATTTGGAGAAGGAGGAGTTCAGCCTTACTGTCGAACAAGTTACCGATATTGAGGCTGAAAAACAGAAATTCATCGAGCCGTACGAGCTCTATGGCGGCCGTCTGTTTCACACCAAAGTGATGCGCGATGCGGAGCATATCTATTGGTTCTTCGACATGCACCATATTATTGGCGACGGGGCTTCACTGGACATTGTGCTCCAAGATGTAGAAGCGGCTTACAATGGCGACACGCTTGCACCCGAACAGATGACGATGCAGGAAATTGCCCTCGCCGAAGCCGAAAAGCGCAAAACGCCCGCCTTCGAGGAGGGCAAACAGTGGTACGCCCAGAACTTCGACTGCGGCGACACCTTCACCCAACTGCTTCCCGACCTTGAAATTCCCGAGCGAGCCGACGCCCACAGAGTCCGCATTCTCGGCACCGACATGGCCCGGGTGGATGCCTTCTGCAAATCCAACGGCATCAAAAAAAGCACCTTTTTCACAGCGGCTTTCTCCTTCCTGCTGGCTAAATACAACAACGAGCAGGAATCGCTGTTCACCACGATTTACAACGGACGCACCGAACCCAAGTTCCTCCATTCCACAGGCATGACGGTGAAGACGCTGCCCGTTTACGGCAAATTCACCGACGAGACCACGGTGTTGGACTTCCTGAACGCCAGTCAGGAACAGATGGTCGGTTGCCGCGAGCACGACATCTATGCCTATACCGACTTGATGGCCGACCTCAACCTGCAAACCAACGCTATATTTGCATGGCATGGGAACCTGTTTGAAATCACCCAAATGGGGGGCAAGCCCATGCAGACGATTCAGCTCTGCAACAACACCTTGGAAGTGTCGCTTTATCTGATGGCCTTCACCGTTGACCACCACTGCCACATCAGAGCCGAATACAAATCCAACGAATACTCCGAGACGCTGATCGACCAGTTTTTGGAAAGCTACGAAGCGGTGTTGGAAGGCATGATGAGC
>JAGAEQ010000083.1 GCA_017613015.1 Bacteroidales bacterium
ATCCGCAGGCATCAGGTGCGCACCTTCCTTTTCGGGGAGGACACCTATCCTTTCCGTCTCGGGCAATGCCCGGACGCGCCGCTGGTACTTTTCGGCCGGGGGGAGCTTCCCTTCAACCTTTCCCGCCAACTGGCGGTGGTCGGCAGCCGACATCCCACGGACTATGGGTTGCGGCTTGCGCAGCAGACGGTGCGGGAGCTGGCTGATTTCCAGCCGGTGGTGGTCAGCGGTTTGGCCCAAGGGGTGGACGGGGCGGCGCACCGCAGCGCTTTGGAGCTCCGTCTCCCGACCATAGGGGTGCTGGGGCATGGTCTGGACACCCTCTTTCCTCCGGAACACAAGGGCTTGATGGAACGTATGTTGGAGCAGGGTGGCGTGCTGACGGAATTCGTGTCCGGCACTCCGCCCTTGCCGCCGCATTTCCCGCTGCGCAACCGTATCGTCGCGGGCCTTTCCGACGCGGTGGTCGTGGTGGAGGCCAAGCGGCGCGGCGGCGCCTTGATTTCGGCCAACCTGGGTTTCTCCTACAACCGCGAGGTGTTCGCCTACCCGGGACGCGTCACGGACCTTTGTTCGGAAGGTTGCAACCATTTGATACGCAGTAATAAGGCGGCTTTGCTGCAACGTCCTTCCGAAGTGGCTGAGGCCTTGGGTTGGGCGGCGGCGGTACCGTCGGGCGAAAGGCCCGACACGCCCTTGCGTCTCCCTTTCGAGCTGGATTTCAAGGAGCAGCGGGTGTATGAGGAGGTCGCCCGCCTGACGGAGACGGATGCCGACACCTTGGCGGAGGCTTGCAGTTTCAGCGTTCCGGAATTGAGCGTGCTGCTGCTTTCCTTGGAATGCAAGGGCGTGGTGCAGCGCGTGGCGGGGCAGCGGTACCGCTGCCGATAGCCTGCCCGTTTGCTGCCAAAAACACCCAGTCTCTTCCCCTTCTGTCTTTTCCGGATGGTTTTCCGGAGGATGGAAATGAAAAACAGGGCATTTAGAAACAAGAACTTATACAAATGCGGCACGGAGGATTTTTTTTTATGGAAAACGGACGAGGATAATATAAAAAATTGTACTTTTGCATCTCGTTACGGTACCGTGGCCGAGTGGCTAGGCATCGGTCTGCAAAACCGAGTACAGCGGTTCGACTCCGCTCGGTACCTCAAAGTGGGGGAGGTGACAAGAAAGCTGTTGTCTCCCTCTTTTGAGATAAGGCGAAGGATGTTTAAAACGACCCAAAGGAATGTCTTATGCTTGTCTGTGTGTTTGTGTGGCCTGTTGGGGGCGGCAAGCGCACAGATAAAGGTGTGTCCGGACCCCGGTGTCGCGGGACTGGTCGAGCGGCAGCAGGCCATCGTGGCTTCCTTGCCTGGCAAATCCATGGGCTACCGGGTGCAGATTTACTTCTCTTCCGGCAACAATTCCCGGGAGCAGGCCAACCGCATCCGCAGCGAATTTGTCTCCAAATACCCGAAGGTCAGTGTGTATGTCTTGTTCAAGGAACCGAATTTCCAGGTGCAGGCGGGTGATTTCCGCACCCGGGCCGAGGCGGTGCGTTTCCTGCGCGAGATAGAACCATCTTTCCCTCAGAGTTTTGTGATAAAAGACGAGATAGCGTATATCCCACACGAATACAGAAAGGAATAAACAAAAACAAATATCTAATCATCAGTTAATTATGAAGACAATCAAACAAATTTCGTTGTTTTTATTGGGCGGATGCATCCTTTTCTCGGCTTGCGGTCTCAATAAAATGGTGAAAAAACAGGACACTGTGTCCTACACCGTGAATCCGGATCCCGTAGAGGTGTATGCCGGCAAGATGCCTGTGGAAATCAAAGGCACTTTCCCTCCCAAATATTTCAAGAAGAAAGCTACGGTCACCTTCACGCCTGCCATTCAGATGGAAGACGGCAGCACTGTGACGCTGGCCCCCATTACCCTCAAGGGTGAGAAGGCTGAAGGGGACGGCAAGGTCATCGGTTACAAGAACGGCGGATCTTTCACTGTCACGCAGGAGATTCCCTATCAGCCGGCCTACGAGACCAGCACCATGGTGGGAACCCCCACGGCGCAGCTGAAGACCAAACAGGCGGATTTGAACACGGTGGCTTTGAGCTCCGGCGTTGTCACGACCGCCGACCGCGTTTCCTGCAACCCGAACTTGCAGGAAAAGAACACCGGCAAGACCGATTTGCTGCTTTCCGACCACAACTACAAGGGACCGAAAACCGTTGAGAAGACGGCAGCCATCTACTTTGAGCTGAACCGCGACAACCTGAACTGGAGCCTTGCCCGCAACAAGGACGCCGCCAACAAGGAGGCTTTGGCCGCCATTATGCCTTTCCTCTGCCAGTACAGCAATGTGGAGGGCGTGGAAATCACCGGCTGGGCTTCCCCCGAGGGTGAGCTGAAACGCAACTCCGAATTGGCCTCCAACCGTTCGAAAGTCGCCGAAAGATGGTTCAAGGGCGAATACGACAAATACATCCGTGCCAAAGCGAGAAAAGAGAAAGTGAAACCCGCCACCCTGAAGAAGGACTTCACCGTCAAGACGCAGGACAACGGGGAGGACTGGGACGGCTTCGTCGTTGCAGTGGGCGCTTCCAATATCAAGGACAAAGGGCAGATCGTCAACGTGATCAAATCGCAGTCCAATCCAGACCAGCGGGAGCAGCAGATCCGCAACATGATTGCCATGTATGACGAGATTGACAACAGTATCCTTCCGGGTCTGCGCCGCGCCGCCATCCGCGTCACCTGCGTGGAGGCCCCGAAGACCGACGAACAGATTGCGGACTACGCCATCAGCAATCCCGACACCTTGAACGCCAACGAGATTCTCTACGCCGCCACGCTGACCAACGATGTGAAGGCGAAGACGGAAATGTATGAAAATGCCATGCGCCTCTATCCGGAGGATTTCCGCGCTTACAACAACCTCGGCTGCGTCAAAATGTCCATCGCCCAGAAGGACGCCGCGAAACAGCTGTTTGAAAAAGCCCATTCCCTGGCCGAGAATGAAGGCACGGTGCTGAACAACCTTGGCGTGGTCGCGCTGCTGGAAGGCGACACCAAAGCCGCCGCTGAGTATTTTGAGCAGGCTGCCGCCAACGGGGTCAATTCCGACTACAACCTGGGTATCATCAGCATGAAGACCGGTGACTACCGCAAGGCCATCGAACAGATGCAAGGCGTGAAATGCGATTACAATGTCGCATTGAACTACGTGGCCATCAAGGATTTCGCTTCCGCGAAGACCGCTTTGGACTGCATTGAGAACAAAACCGCGGAGGATTATTACCTGCTGGCCGTTGTGGGTGCCCGCACCAAGGACGCCACCCTGGCGGTGAACAGTTTGAAGGAAGCCTTCAAACTCAACCCCGATTTGAAAAAGCGTGCCGCCAAGGACGCCGAATTCAACAAAATCAAAGACAGCGAAGCTTTCAAAGCCCTCGTTTTCTAATGTAATTGATGAGTTGGAGAGACGGAGGCGGATTCCCGTTTCCGTCTCTCTTTTTTGTTTTTAGGCAGAGCTTATGAAAAGCGTTTCAAAATACCGTTTTCGCCGTTTCATGCTGGAAAAGGTTTTCCGGCTGAACGTGGATTACTCGGTTCCGGAGAATGCCCGGAAAAGCGTGATGCTGTTCGCTCCCCATACCAGCATGATGGATTTCGTGGCGGGGAAGTGGGTGATGGATGTCATGGAGCTGCGGGTGAAAATCATGATCAAGAAGGAGGCTTTTGTGTTTCCCATCGCCTCCTGGCTGAAATCCGTGGGAGGCATTCCCGTGGACCGTCGGCACATGACCACTATGCCGGAGCACGTGGCGGCACTCATTCGGGCGTCGGACGAAATGTGCCTGCTCATTTGCCCCGAAGGCACCCGCAAGCGCACCGATCGCTGGAAACGCGGCTTTTATTATATCGCCGAAAAGGCGGATGTTCCGCTTTATTTGACCTATATCGACTGGAAGACCCGCCGCGCGGGTATAGGGCCGGAATTCCGGATTACTGGGGACTTTGACGCTGATTTGCAGCAGATACAGTCTTTTTACAAAGGCATGCGCGGCTGGCATAAGGGGCAGTTCAACTTGGAGTAGGCGATGGGGGCGGAGAGCTGTTTTTTGTGTCGCGTCTTGCGTGCCGCCGGACGTTTGGTGGGGAAGGGGATGATTTTCCTGATACGCTGCTACCAGCGCTTCATTTCCCCCTTGTTCCCTTCCGTCTGCCGCTATGTGCCCAGCTGTTCCGCCTACGGCATAGAGGCCATTCGCAAATACGGGCCGCTCAAAGGCGGCTGGCTGACCCTGAAGCGCATCCTTTCGTGTCGGCCGGGCGGCGGAAGCGGTTATGACCCCGTTCCGTAAACTATTTTCCCTCAATTCTTTCCATCCGTTTTAGACACGTTTCCCATAACGTGCATTTTTTTTCGCGATAAACAGCGCTTAGTATGTTTATTTTGACTACCTTTGCGCGTTCTTTATAGACCATTGTAATCAATTCAAAAAACTATACATCATGGACAAAATTAAATCATTAGCAGATCTGAAGAAGAAAAGAGAAGATCTTCAGGCGAATTTGAGCTTGCGCGAGCGGGGGGACAACGTGGAGAACCTGGTTCAAATTAAAGTGGCCATGGCTACCTGCGGCATTGCCTCCGGTGCGAAACAAGTAATGGATTTCCTGATCGAAGATCTGGATAAGAAAAAGGTGGCTTCGGTGGTCACGCAGACCGGCTGCATGGGCTATTGCTATGCGGAACCTACCATCGAGGTGAAAAAACCGGGACAGGATCCCATCGTGTTCGGTTATGTCAATGTGAAGAAAGCGGAAGAAATCGTTGACAAATACATTCTCGGCAACGAGCTGGTCGAAGGTATTATTCCGGTAAATTACGAAAAAATAGAAAAATAGGAGGATTACCATGGCACAATACAAGTATCATATACTATGCTGCGGCGGAACGGGTTGCAAATCTTCCCAGAGCGCGGACATTGTAAATAATTTGAATCAGATTCTGGCGGAAAAGAACCTGTCGAACGACGTTCAGGTGATTACCACCGGATGCTTCGGTTTCTGCGAAAAGGACCGATTGTCAAAATATTGCCTGACAACACTTTCTACACCCAGGTAAAACCTGAGGACGCTCGTGAGATCATTGAAGAGCACATCATCAAGGGCAGAAAAGTGAACCGTCTGTTGTTTGAGGACCCTGAAAACAAGGCCCATATCTCCGATTCCAAACACATGGGATTCTACAAGAAACAGATGCGTATCGCTTTGCGTAACTGTGGTTTCATCAATCCTGAAAACATCGACGAGTACA
>JAGAEQ010000084.1 GCA_017613015.1 Bacteroidales bacterium
ATCTCATGTAGAGATAGTGTACATCCTCTTCCGTAAAGAAGAAAGGCGCACCGGGTTCCAAATCCTGCCGGTTCAGATGCATCTCATAACATCTTTCCTGATAATGGTCGGCGGCGCGGATAGCCTTCTGCAACATCTTGTCGGCTTGCGGGAGTTTTACGCCCAAACGTTGCAGCTTGTAGAAGCCCGCCACAATGTGGTCGGTGATGTACGGGGAGTAGTCCCGATGTCCGTACCAATCCCAGCCGCCATCCGCTAACTGATTGTTCAACAGCTTGTTGAAACTCTTGTCCAACTGTTGCTTCAGATTATCTTGGCTGAAAAGCTTGGCGGTCTCCATTCGTTGTTGCGACTCGTTCTGTGCATCCCGCAGCCATGGGGTCTCCTCCAACAGCACGCCCTGCATCGACTCGTTCTTGAGCAGAGGGGATGCCAGTGCCTGGTTCACCGTGTCGGCGAGCCAACTGCGGAGCACCGAGTCAAGGCCGGGATTCTGCGCGAGGGTGTGCTGTACGGTGGCGGCGGCGAACAATTTGCTGAAGGTCTGTTCGTTGCATTCGTAGGGGTAGCGCATCAGGAAGGGTAGGGCGCGGATGGCGAGCCAGGTGGGGTTCGTGGAGACCTCTACGGTGTAGCTCAGCGGCTGCATTGTGGGTGTGGCGTACGTGCGGTAGCGGTTGAAAACAAGGGTGGTGTCCGTGTTGGCGGCCACCACGAACGGACGGGATTCGGTCACCAGCATTTTGTTAGGCAGCACGGGCAGGAGGCGTTCCTCGCCGTCGCCGTAGTTGTCGGCGCGTGCCACCATACGGTAGCCGATTGTGGGGATGCCGGTTGGGACGATAATGCGGAATTGAACGCTTTGAGAGGCGCCGGCCGGCACGGAGAATTTGGATTTCCCGTCTGTAGAGACGCGGCGCGCCGCGTCTCTACCAGAACCGTTGCGTGATTCGTCCCCAAAATCCGGATTAAACACCATTTCGATAGGTTCGTCATCCTCCCCATCGAAAAAATCCACTGTCACCTCTCCCTCCAAATCCGTTTCGGTGAGGTTGGTGATCTTGGCGCGGAGGGTAAGGGTGTCGCCTTCGCGGAGGAAGCGCGGGACGTTGGTCTGCAGCATCAGCGGCAGCTTCGACACCATTGAGCCCTGCAACTTGCCTGTTTTCAGCCCTTTCGTGTGCGCCAAGGCGTAAAACTGCCATGCCGTGAACTGGTCGGGGACGGTGAACTCGAAATCGGTGCGGCCGTTGTGGTCTGTCCGCAGGTGCGGCAGGAAAAAGGCCGTTTCCGTAAAGTGGTCGCGGATGCGGAACGGATGCAGACCGCCACCCGCAAAATCGTCATCGTCATTTTCAGCCGATGGCGTTTCTATCAACTCGGTTTCCACCAAATCAAACGGGGTGATTTCATCTATTGACACACTTTGTCCCGGCGTGGTCCGGATGTTTTCTCCCGCCAGTCTTCCGGTGTTGTCGGAACGGAAGAGCGAACCGTACAAGAAGTAAGGGGAAAATGTCCGAAATTCGGTGGCGGAGAGGTGTTCCATATCCAGATGCGGATATTGTTTCAGCATTTCCTGCCGTTTGGAGGCATGACGATAGGATTTCGGGAACACACACCGGAAGGACAAGGTATAACACACCGGAAATGTGCCGATGCCATCGAAAGGGGAGGCGCGATAAGAGCCTTCATACGGCAGTATCCACGGATTATAAGTCTTGGTGTTCAGCGCCAACAGGCTGGTGTCCACCATCCAGGCAAGCACCTCCGCCTTCACAGGCTTGTGCGTGGAAGCGTTCCGCACCTCCACGGTCCAATGCTCCTGGCTGCCCGGATGCAGCAGGCTGCGCCAATGGATCATGTTCATTTCCAACACCCCCGGTTTGAAATGCCTCTGCCCCCAATAGTACCGACGATCGCTTGAGCGATACACGATATCGTGCTGAACGGTTTGGCAATCCACATAAACGGCGCCCGGTCGTTCCCGGACCGGCAATGAAATGACCTTCTGACGATGGTTCAGCACGAACTGTTTCTGCCGCATCTGCAACCCTTGATAGACATGGCAGGCAACCTGCGCCTGATCCAAGTCGGAGGTCACCAGGAAGACGATGCGGTGCTTGGTGCGTTCCAAGATATTCACCTTTAGCGCCAATCCTTTGAAAGCGTCTTTGCGGGCCGTGTTCCGAATTTCAAGCGATAGTTTTTTGGTGGTGGTTCGGTCTAAAGAGTCTGTCGCACTGAATGTTAGGATGTAGAAGCCCGGCTCAAAATCCGTCAATCTGACTGCCCAGGGTGTACTTTCCGAAAAGACGCGCTCCTCCGAATAGACCTTCTCCCCTAAAGGCCATGATTTCGGCCGCTCGTGGGGCTCTTCAAAGGTGTATTGCGGGAAATAGCGGCGGTAGTCACTTGAACTGTACAAAGGTGCCGAAGGCTTTTTATAACTTTTGTAAATCAATGACTTGCAAGTGTCAGGCGCAGTCAGCTTGTGCATCTCTACTTTGACCGGAATATCCGTTAATACTTTCCCAGTGAAGGTCTTGATCTCAATCAGGCTGCGCAAAGTGTCTTGCTTGGCTAAATCGATTGGGTTGAAATGCTCCTCCCCGTAATAAGCGTGGGCGAGGGTGTTATCGTTAAGGGTGATGAACAAGGCGTCCTTTCTGAGTTTGTAGCTTTTTTCGCCCGATTGTGTCTCGCCATTGCGGTCTGTG
>JAGAEQ010000085.1 GCA_017613015.1 Bacteroidales bacterium
AATACCGTCCCGCCACCTTCGCCAGTGTGGTCGGGCAGGATGCCATTGCCACCACGCTCAAGAACGCGGTGATGCAGGACCATGTGGCCCAGGCGTTCCTGTTCTGCGGTCCCCGAGGCGTGGGGAAAACCACCTGCGCCCGCATTCTGGCAAAAACCATCAACTGCACCCACCGTACCCCGGAGGGGGAAGCCTGCAACGAATGCGAATCCTGCCGTTCGTTCAACGCATCCGCCTCTTTCAACATTTTCGAGCTGGATGCCGCGTCCAACAACAGCGTGGATGACATCCGCAGTCTGGTGGAACAGGTGCGCATTCCACCCCAAGGCGCGAAATACAAGGTGTACATCATTGACGAGGTGCACATGTTGAGCCAGGCAGCCTTCAACGCCTTTCTGAAAACGTTGGAGGAACCGCCCGCCTACGCCAAATTCATTCTGGCCACGACGGAAAAGCACAAGATTTTGCCCACCATCCTCTCCCGCTGCCAGGTTTTTGACTTCAAACGCATACAAACGGAAGACATCACCCGTCACCTGATGTACGTCGCCCAACAGGAAGGCGTGAGCTTTGAGGAGGAGGCCCTGAGGGTCATCGCCCGAAAAGCCGACGGAGGGCTGCGCGATGCGCTTTCCATTTTCGACCAGGCACTGATTTACACTTCCGGAAACATCACCTACCAAAAAGTCATTGAGAACCTCAATGTGCTTGATTTGGAGCATTATTTCCGCATGACAGACTACCTGTACGAAGGAAACGTGGCCCAAGCCCTGCTCACATTCAACGACATCCTTGAAAAAGGTTTTGACGGACAGCATTTTCTGGACGGCATGTGCGAGCACCTGCGCAACCTGATGGTATGCCGCAGTACGGAAACCCTTCATCTGCTGGAAACCAGCGAGAATGTGCGCAACCAATACCTGAAACAAATCCAGGGGGTGGATGTCGCTTTTCTGCTCTCCTGCCTGGACTTGTTCAGCAAGTGCAACACAAGCTACAAAACCTCCAACAACCGCAGGCTGCATGTGGAACTGGCCCTGATGCTGGCCTGCCGCATGCGGGAGAAAAACATGCCTTCCGGAAACGCCGGCACTCCCCGCAACACAGCGACGCCGCAAAACCCGGGCAACACGGCTTCCAACGTCCAAGCTGCGCCCAAGCCGCAAACCGCCCCTTCATCCCAAGCCGCGCCAAGCGCTGCGCCTGCCGCCAATCCGTCGAATGAGGCACAAACCCTTGCGCAACCGGCATCCCAACCGGCACCGCAACCAACGGTGCCATCGGCGGCACAACCCATGACGCAAGCGAGGAAACCCATCGTAAAAACATCCCCCTCTGCCACTTCCGGAGCAACAGCTTCCATTTTGGGAACGACCTCCATTCGGCAGATGATGGAAAACCTGCGCAACGACCTGCCCCAAACCGAAGCGACGGCGGAAGTCCCCATACAGGCAACGGCAGAACCGGCCGAAAGCGCACCGGCAACGGAAACCGCCGAGCAAAAACCAGCCTTGGACGCGGAAACAGCCGCCTATCAGCTGAAAACACAGTGGATTCCCTTCGTCCGCACCCATTGCGGAAACAACATCGCCGCCGTTTCCCTGCTCTCCGAAACGGACAGCGTGGACATTCAAGGAGACCTCATCACCTTCAAAGTTTCCAACGAAGTCGCGGAACACAGCATACGGGAAGTGCTTTCCTCACTGAAACCGGCCTTGCTCTCCCAAACGGGGATTGACTATCATTTTGATTTCCAGTATGTTGAGAAAGAAAAGCAGGTGCGCATCATCAATCCGGAGGAAAAATTCCAGAAACTCTGCGAACTCAATCCCGAACTCTTGGCCTTCAAGAACAAATTGGGGATGGCCATCACTTAGACCCCTGATTTTCACCTATAAAAACGCCTTCCTAAACCGGCATTCCACGGAAACCGCGACGCGAACTTCCGACCAAACAGCCACTTTTACCGTGGATTAGTTTTGTTTTGCATAAAAAACCACCGAACGACCGGTGATGCGGATGTCATGCTCCGCCTCCAAGGAACGTATCAGCTCCTCCACCAAGGGATGGGAAAATTCAATGGTCTCGCCGCTGTCCGGCAACAGGATGTGATCGTGCGGCGGCTGCCTGAAAGCGCATTCGTAGACCGCCGGGCCGTCGTCAAAACGGTATTTGCGCACCAAACCGCTGTCTTCCAACAAATCAAGGGTATGATACAAGGTCGTCCGGCTCACCTGGTATTTCTTCTGTTTCAGACGGACAAACAGAGTTTCCACATCGAAATGCCCGGACAATTCGTACACTTCCCGGATGACCGCATAGCGTTCCGAGGTCCGGCTGAGCCCGTGCTGTTCCAAATACGTGTAAAAAACCTTGCGGAAGGCTTCAAAACGGCTGTCGTTGACGGTGTTCTCCCCCATACGTCCTCTCTTTATCCCACACTGGCACCCGGCGTCACCTTTCCGCTCGGGGAAAGCAGCACCAAGCGGCCGTCCTTGTCCTCCGCCGAGAGCAGCATGCCCTCACTGAGCACGCCTTTCAGCTTGCGGGGCTCGAAATTGGCGATGAAACAGACCTGCATGCCCACCAACTTCTCCGGTTCCGGATACGAAAGGGCAATACCAGACACGATGGTACGCCGCTTGTCCCCGTCTTCGATGAGGAATTGCAGCAGCTTGTCGGCTTTGGGCACCTTGGTGCATTCCAGCACCGTCCCGACCCGGATGTCCACCTTCTGGAAATCCTCAAAAGCGACCTTTTCCTTATAGGGGGCCGGAGTCCAAGCGTTCAATTCGTTCTGCCGCTTGGTCTCCAACAGACGTTGGACCTGCGCCTCTATCGCCGCGTCTTCTATCTTCTCAAACAGAAGCTCCGGCTGCTCCAAGGGCGTGCCCACCGGCAGCAGCTGCGCATCACCGGCCTCCGTCCAGGCGCAATCCTTCCTATGCAGCATGCGGGACAGTTTGTCCGCCGTGAACGGCAGGAAGGGACGGCAGAGCACGGCCAAATTCGCGCAAATCTGCAAGGAGACGTGCAGGGCGGTCAAAGCGTATTCCGTATCGGTTTTCACGGTTTTCCACGGTTCCGCCTCCGTCAGGTACTTGTTTCCCAAACGGGCCAGGTTCATCATTTCGGCCAAGGCCTCGCGGAAACGGTAATTCTCCAAGGAGCGTCCGATGCGTTCCGGGAAGATCTTGAGTTCCTGCAAGGTCTGTTCTTCCAAAGTGCCCATGCGGGTCGCCGCAGGCACCTTTCCGTCGGCGTATTTGTGCGTCAGCACCATGGTCCGGTTGACAAAATTGCCGAAAATGGCCACCAACTCGCTGTTGTTTTTCAGTTGGAAATCCTTCCAAGTGAAATCATTGTCCTTGGTTTCCGGCGCATTGGCACAGAGCACGTAACGCAGCACGTCCTGTTTTTCCGGAAAATCCTTCAGGTATTCGTGCAGCCACACGGCCCAGTTCCGGGAAGTGGAGATTTTGTCGCCTTCCAGGTTCAGGAACTCGTTGGCGGGCACATTGGCGGGCAGGATGTAGGAGCCGTCCGCCTTCAGCATGGATGGAAAGATAATACAATGAAACACAATATTATCCTTACCTATAAAATGCACCAATTTGGTATCTTTGTCCTTCCAGTATTTCTCCCAATCCGGCGTGTGCTCCTTGCTGAAAGAGATATAGCCTATGGGCGCGTCGAACCAGACATACAGCACCTTGCCTTCGGCATCCTTCAGCGGAACAGGCACGCCCCAATTCAGGTCGCGGGTGACGGCACGCGGCTGCAAACCGGCCTCAATCCAGGATTTGCACTGGCCGTACACATTGGATTTCCAATCCTCCTTATGCCCTTCCAGAATCCACTCGCGCAGCCACGGCTCGTATTGGTCCAAGGGAAGGAACCAGTGTTTGGTCTCCTTCAAGACAGGCGCGGAGCCGCTTAACGTAGATTTGGGATGAATCAAGTCCGTCGCGTTCAGGGAAGTGCCGCAGGCTTCGCACTGGTCGCCGTAAGCCTTTTCGCTGCCGCAATGCGGACAGGTGCCGGTGATGTAACGGTCGGCCAGAAACTGCCCCGCCTCCTCGTCGTAGTACTGCTGGGAGATTTTCTCCACAAACTGGCCGGCCTCATACATTTTGCGGAAATAGGCAGCCGCCGTTTCCGCATGGGTCTTTCCGGAAGTGCGGGAATAAATGTCGAAGGAAATCCCGAACTCCTGAAAGGACTGCTTGATGATGCCGTGGTAACGGTCCACAATGTCCTGCGGACTTACCCCTTCCTTACGGGCTTTCAGCGTGATAGGCACCCCGTGTTCGTCGGAGCCTCCGATAAACAGCACATCCTGCCCCATGGCCCGCAGGTAGCGCACATAAATGTCGGCGGGCACATACACCCCGGCCAGGTGTCCGATATGGACAGGGCCGTTGGCGTAGGGAAGGGCGGTGGTTACGGTATAGCGTTTGTATTGGGATTCAGTATACATCTTCTTTTTTGCACTTTACGTTATTTGGCAGGGACCTGCACCTCTTCATAGGCCTCAATCTGGTCACCGACCACAATGTCGTTGAAACTCTCTATATTCAGACCGCATTCCAGACCGGCAGAGACCTCCTTGGCGTCGTCCTTGAAGCGTTTCAAGGAACCCAAGCGACCGTTGTCGTGAATCACGATGCCGTCGCGGATCACGCGCACCTTGGAGGAACGCTGGATTTTGCCGTCCAGCACATAGCATCCCGCGATGACACCCACCTTGGAAATGCGGAAGGTCTCCCTCACCTCCAGGTTGGCCACCACCTGCTCCTTCACCTCAGGTGCCTTCATGCCCGCGATAGCCGCCTTCAAATCGTCAATGGCAGAATAAATGACCGAATAGACCCGCACATCCACCTGCTCCTGCTCCGCCACCCGCTTCGCACCGGAAGAGGGACGCACCTGAAAGGCGATGATGATGGCGTTGGAGGCGGAGGCCAGCAGCACATCCGAGTCCGTCACCTGTCCCACCGACTTGTGAATCACATTGACCTGCACGTCCTCGGTGGAGAGTTTCAGGAACTCGTCCGACAAGGCTTCGATGGAGCCGTCCACGTCGCCCTTGACCACCACGTTCAGTTCCTTGAAGTCGCCCACCGCGATACGGCGGCCCAACTCGTCCAGCGTGATGTGCTTCTGGGTGCGGAGACCCTGCTCGCGCAGCAACTGGGAACGCTTGTTCACCACCGCGCGGGCCTCTTTGTCGGTTTTGTAGGTACGGAAGGAGTCCCCGGCCTGGGGCGCGCTGTTCAAACCAAGCAGCAGCACCGGCACAGAAGGACCGGCTTCCTTCACTATCTGGTTCTTTTCGTTGTACATGGCGCGGATTTTACCGTAGCTGGTACCGGCGGCGATGATGTCTCCGGTGCGGAGCGTACCGTTCTGCACCAGTATCTTGGCCACGTAGCCGCGTCCCTTGTCCAAAGAGGACTCGATGACGGTGCCGGTGGGCTCCGCCTTGGGGTTGGCCTTCAAATCCAGCATTTCCGCTTCAATCAGCACCTTTTCCAAAAGCAAGTCCACATTGGTGCCTTTCTTGGCGGAAATTTCCTGACTCTGCACCTTTCCGCCCCATTCCTCAACCAGAATGTTCATGTTGGCCAAGGCGGCACGGATTTTCTCCGGATCCGCGCCAGGCTTGTCTATCTTGTTAATGGCGAAAATCATGGGAACTCCGGCGGCCTGCGCATGGTTGATGGCCTCAATGGTCTGCGGCATGATCTGGTCATCGGCGGCAATCACAATGATGACAATGTCCGTGATGCTCGCGCCACGGGCACGCATGGCGGTAAAGGCCTCGTGACCGGGCGTGTCGAGGAAGGTGATGGACCGGTCGCCCACCTTCACCTCGTAGGCGCCGATGTGCTGGGTGATGCCACCCGCCTCGCCTTGAATCACATTGGTGTTCCGTATGTAGTCCAGCAAAGAGGTTTTTCCGTGGTCCACATGGCCCATCACCGTGATAATGGGGGCGCGGGGCTCCAAATCCTCCTCGTTTTCCTCCACTTTCTCCGTTTCTTCCTCCAAGCCCACGAACTGCACCGTATAACCGTAGTTCTCAGCCAACAAAGAAATGGTTTCCGCAGAAAGCCGCTGGTTGATGGCGACAGCCAGTCCCAGGCTCATACACACGGAAATGATGTCGGTGACCGGCTTGTTCATCATGATGGCCAGTTCGTTGGCCGTGATGAATTCGGTCACTTTCAGCACCCGCTTCTCCTGCTCGTTGCGCTCCATCTCCTCTATCATCTCCTGCTGGATGTGGACGCGCTTCTCCTTACGGTGCTTGGAAGCCTGGCTTTTTTTCACGGGAGCCATGCCGGAATAGGTCTTGCGGATCTGCTCCGTAATGTCCTCTTCCGTGAAATCCACTTTGTATTTTCCTGATTTCTTGTCTTTTGACTTACCCTTGGAAGATTTCTCCTTGTCGTCGAAAGAAGTGGGCTTGTCGCTGCCGGCATACACCGATTTGATGCGTTTGCGCTTTTTCTTGCCGCCTTCGCCGTCCGCATTGGCGTCCGAGGAGTCGCGCTTGGGCTTGCCCGCATCCAGGTCGATGTGGCTGATCACCTTGGGACCGGCCAGATGCGTGTATTCCGTCTTGAGAAAATTGTCCGGCTTGGCCGTTTCCGCAGCGGGTTCGGCCGCTTTCTGCTGTTCCTTCTGCTGCTTCCGCTGCTCGTTCCGCTTCTGCTCTTTTTCCTTGCGCCGCTCCTCCTTGGATTTCGGCTTCGGTTTGGTGTTCTGGTTCAGCTCGTCCAGATTGATTTTTCCGATGGTTTTCAAAGCCGGTTTGGCCACATTGCGGGCTAAGGAGAACAGTTCCACCTTCTCCTCCTCCGTCTCGGAAGCAGCTGTTTCGGGTGCCGTTTCGGCAGGGGTTTCCGGCTCCGCCGGAAGGCTTTCCTCCACTTCCACAGGCGTCACCTCTTCGGGGGTCTCCGTTACGGGTTCCTCCACTTGGGGCGCGGGAGGTGTCTCCACCACCACAGGCTCCGCCGCTTTCTCCTCCACGGCTTCGGTCACAGGCTCCTCCTTGGGCTCCTTCACCTCCGGGGGAAGCACGGCCGCTTTCTTACCGGACTTGCTGCGCTTGGGCTTCTCGTCGCCCAAGTCAATCTTGGCCACCACCTTGGGCTTGGCCAATTTGGTTTTGATGACCACAGGAGTGTCCTCGCCTTTGGGGCGGCCGAGACCGGTATCCTTGATGAACACCTCGCCGGAGCTGATAGGTTCCACTTCCCGCTCCTTCTTTTTCAGCACTGCGGTCTCTTCTTCGGAAGCGTCGCTCTTGAACGAACCGAAACCCAACTCGGAGGACTTCTCTTTGATGTCTTTCTCTTTCTGGTACTCCGCGACCAACAAGGCATACAGTTCCTCCGTCAGCTTGGTGTTGGGCTCGTCCTTGATCTCGTGACCTTTTTTGGAAAGAAAACTCACTATGGTGGCGGTGGAAACGTTGAATTCCGACGCCGCCTTCCCTAATCTCGGTATTTTTACTTTTTCTGCCATGCTTCCTAATGCTTTGATTAACACTTCTTGAACTTGCCGGATACGCCGAGCCTACTCAAACTCCGCCTTCAGTATCCTCAACACTTCGTCAATGGTCTCCTCCTCCAAATCGGTGCTGTGCAGCAGCACGTCGCGGCTCATCTGCAAAACATTCTTCGCCGTGTTGCAGCCGATTTTCTTCAATTCGTTCAGGATCCATTCGTCAATCTCGTCCTTGAACTCGCTCAGCTCGACATCCTCGTCGTCCTCCGTACCCTCGCGGATAATCTCTATGTCGTAACCGGTCAGCTTGTTGGCCAGTTTGATGTTACATCCGTTACGGCCGATGGCAAAGGACACCTGATCCTTGGGCAGGACGGCCCGCGCGGTCTTGTCGTTCTCGTTGATTTCTATGCTGCTGATTTTCGCGGGGCTCAAGGCACGCTGTATGTACAAGGCGGGATTGTTGGTAAAGGTGATCACGTCCAGATTTTCGTTACGCAACTCCCTGACAATACCGTGGATACGGGAACCCTTCATACCGATGCAGGAACCGACGGGGTCGATGCGGTCGTCGTAGGTCTCCACCGCGATTTTGGCCCGTTCGCCCGGCACGCGGACAATGTTCCGAATGGTAATCAGTCCGTCGTAGATTTCCGGAATCTCCTCTTCCATCAGACGTTCCAAAAACATGGGGGAGGTACGGGAAGCCGTGATGATGGTGGCGTTGGTCCCCATGGTCACTTTCAGCACCACCGCGCGGATGGCGTCGCCTTTTTTGTAGAAATCGCCGGGAATCTGCTCTGTTTTAGGCAGAACCAGCTCTATGCCGTCTTCGTCCAACAGCAGAATCTCCTTTTTCCAGGCCTGGTGCACCGTGCCGGAGACAATTTCCCCGATACGTTTGTTATACTTCTGGTACACAACCTCCTTTTCGTACTCCATGATTTTACCGGCCAGGTTCTGCCGCAGCGAAAGGATGTCCCTTCTGCCGAAATCCTCCAGGCTGATTTTCTCGCACAGCTCTTCGCCCACCTCGAAATCCGGTTCAATCTTGACCGCATCCGAGAGCGCGATTTGGGTGCTGGGATCCTCCACCTCGCCGTCCTCGACGATTTCCAGCCAGCGCTGGAACTCCACATCCCCCTTGTCCACGTTCACAATGACGCTCACGTTCGCATTGGGCCCGTATTTCCGGAGCAGCATGTGCTTGAAGATGTCCTCCAGAATGTGCATCAGGGTTTCCCTCTCGATATTCTTGAACTTCTTGAATTCGGAAAAAGTCTCTATTAAATTGATGTCCTCTTTCATTTGTTTATATATATTTATATGTTTCTGTTAAAAAGTCACTTCCACGCGGGCCTCCTTCACGTCGGCCATGGCAATCTCCCGTTCGGAGGCGGGCTGTTTTTTCACCGCCGGAATTTCTATTTTAAGCTGCCGCTCCGTCGCCTCCTGCAGCACCCCTTTCTCCTTTCCACCGTCGTTCAGCTTGATGGAGAGGGTTTTGCCTATGGCGTTGCGGTATTGCCGGAACAGTTTCAGCGGCTGTCCCACGCCAAAGGAGGACACATTCAATGCGAAATCGCAGCGTTCGCGGTCCAGATGACGCTCCACGTACTTGCTCACGGCGATACAGTCGTCCACGTTCACCCCGTGGTCTCCGTCCATGAAGACGTAAATGGTGTTGTCCGGCTTGACCTTGACTTCCGTCACGAACAAGTCTTCCCTTCCTTGCAGGGCCTCTTCCGTCAAACGAAGAATCAAATCTTTTGGTATGCTCATTCCTAATCTTGTGTTTTTTATAAAAAAAGAAGGAGCAAATGCCTCCTTCTTCTGTTGGTCTTCGTAAAATAGTTGCTCAAGCAGGATTCGAACCTACACAGACGGCACCAAAAACCGTAGTGCTACCATTACACCATTGAGCAAGCTCATTTGCAAATGCAAAAATAGAAAAAATCATAATAGGCCGCTGCGATTTCTGAAAAAATTTTTCATCCCCAAACCGCATTGATTCCTAAGGCTGTCAGCGATTCAGCAAGGGTGTTCAGGGGAAAAGGCCTACGGCAAAAGGCGGCAATGGTCGCATGAAATCCGGCCGCTGCGGAAAAGAAAATCCGGCAAAACGCCGCTTTGTATCGTTTTTTCGTGTATATTTGCATATTCATTACCAACACCCGTAAACACATGGAATCCATCATCCGGCAATTCGCATTGGCCAACGAGACGGGAAAACCCCGTCCAACCGGAAACGGCCTGATTAACGACAGTTTTGTCCTTCCCGCCAAAAACGAAGGGGAGACATCTTACTTTCTGCAACGCATCAACCACCATATTTTTGAGAACGTGGACGGCTTGCAGCAGAACATCCGCAAAGTGACGGAGCATATCCGGCAGAAACTGATCGCCTCGGGAGAGACGGACATTGACCGCAAAGTGCTGCGCCTCATCCCCACCAAAAAAGGGGAATGGTACCACCGTACCCCGGAAGGGGACTACTGGAGGGTCTACGTCTGCATAGAAAACGCCGTCTCCTACGACAAGGTGACACCGGAACTGGCCGAAGCGGCCGGTGAGGCTTTCGGCCGCTTCCAACGCCAGCTGTCCGACCTGCCCTTTTCCGAACTCTGCGAATCCATTCCGAACTTCCACAACATCGAGTTCCGTCTCCGGCAATGGCACGAGGCCGTGCAGGAAGACAAGGCCGGACGTGTGGGAGGCTGCGCGGAGCTGCTGCGGGAAATCTCCCGGAGGGAAGAGGAAATGTGCTTGGCGGAAAGGCTGTTCCGTGAAGGAAAGCTGCCAAAGCGCATCAACCATTGTGACACCAAGGTGAACAACATGCTGTTCGGCACAGACGGCAAACCGCTGTGCATCGTGGACTTGGATACGGTCATGCCTGGCTTTGTGCTGAGCGATTTCGGCGACTTCATGCGCACGGCGGCCAACACCGGCGCGGAGGACGACAAGGACCTGAGCCGCATCCGCGTGGACATGGAAATTTTCACCGCCTACACCAAGGGCTACCTCAAGGAGGCGGATTTTCTCACTGAAACGGAAAAACAGCTGCTGCCTTACGGTTGCAGGCTGCTGAGCTATATGCAGGCCGTCCGTTTTCTGACGGACTACCTGAACGGGGACACCTACTACAAAATCCAATATCCCGACCACAACCTTGTCCGCACCCGCGCCCAGCTGCGGCTGCTGGAGGAGCAGGAGAAGGCCAGGGCGGCGATGGAGGATGTGATTCGGAAGTTTTAACCTTTTAATATATTTGTTATGATTAAAGCAAGTTCGTTCAACAGGCTGCTGGACGGCCGGAAGGTAGGATTGTACACCCTGCGCGGTAACAACAGAATGCAGTTGCAATTAACCAATTATGGCGCCAAAATCGTGAGCTGGCTGGTTCCCGACAGGGAGGGCCGGATGGCTGACGTGGTTCTCGGCTTCTCCACCCTGGACGAATGGCTTGCGCAAGAGCCATATTTCAACGGCATCAACGGACGCTGCACCGGACGCATACGCTACGGGCGTTTCACCTTGGACGGCAAGACTTACCAGCTGGTGTGCAACAGCGGGGAAAATGCGCTGCACGGCGGCATCCACGGATTCAACGAGAAAGTGTGGGAGGTGATACACCAGACCCCGCACAGCATCACCCTGCACTACCGCTCCGACGACGGCGAGGAAGGCTACCCGGGCAACCTCTCCGTCACCGTGACCTACACCCTGACCCGCACCAACGCGCTGAGCATACGCTACCAGGCCCGCACCGACGCGCCGACCATCCTCAACCTGACCAACCACGCCTATTTCAACCTGAAGGGCGAAGGTCAGGGGGACATACGCGACCACAGCCTGCAAGTGTTTGCCAACGAATATATTCCCTACGATGAGACCGTCAGTCCGACAGGCGAGGTGCTGACCGTGGAAGGGACACCCATGGATTTCCGCCAGCCGGTGCGGCTGCAAGAGCGCATCGACACCCCCTTCTTCGCCCCCGGCAAAGGCATTGACAACGGCTGGGCCCTGCCCGGATGGAACGAATTCGGAAGCAAGGTGAAAACGCCGCGGAAAGCCGGGATTCTGCAAGGCGGAAGCCGCCGCATGGAAGTCTGGACGAATTTCCCCTGCCTGCAAGTGTATTCCGGCAACTATTTGGAAGGCTACAAGGGCAAGAGCGGCGTGCCCTACGGCGTGCAGACAGCCATTTGTCTGGAGGCTCAGGGATTTCCGGATGCCATCAACCAGCCCAATTTCCCCAGCCCCGTGCTTCGTCCGGGCGAGACTTTCGAGGGGGAAACGCTCTACCGTTTTGTGTAGGGCAAGACGCTTCGCGCAAAACACCCTTCACAAAAAGCATAAAAAGAAAACCGGAATGCCGAACGGCATTCCGGTTTTGCATTCTCCGTAAAAACGGATTAGATGATGCCCTGGGCTAACATGGCGTTGGCAACGCGCATGAAACCGGCGATGTTGGCACCCTTCACATAGTTGATGGTACCGTCAGCCTGCTTACCATACTGGACACACATGTCATAAATGTTGTTCATGATGGTGTGGAGGTTCTTGTCAACCTCTTCGGCAGTCCAGTTGCGGTGTTCGGCGTTCTGGCAGATTTCCAGACCGGAAGTGGCGACACCACCGGCGTTGACAGCCTTACCGGGGCCGAAAGGTATCTTGGCACCCTGGATGGCAGCGATAGCGGCGGGCTGGCAACCCATGTTGGAAACTTCAGCAACGTATTTCACACCGTTCTTGATCAATTCCTTGGCATCCTCTTCGGCCAGTTCGTTCTGGAACGCGCAAGGGCAAGCGATGTCGCACTTGA
>JAGAEQ010000086.1 GCA_017613015.1 Bacteroidales bacterium
AGGACGTATGGTCGTTTCATCCCCGGTCTGGAAAAAGGTGCGCTGGTAGGCGATGATGCTTTCCATGGTTTTGTAGAGCGTGTGCTCCCGCTGGGTCAGCGACTCTATGAACCACTCCGCTGCCGTAACCTTCTGTTTGACAAAATCCATGGCGGTTTTCCGCTCGTCCTTGCTGATGTTTTTCTTTTCGCGGATTTCGTTGAACAGGTTTTTGTAGGCCTTGCGCACGCAGAGTTCGGGAATGTTGTATTTGGGCAGGCTCAGCTCCATTTCATCGGTCTTATCGTTGTAATACACAATGAAATCCGGGGCGATGTAGGCCGATTCCCGCGCCAAGTCGTCTCCGGTGTTCCCCGGCTTGGGGTCCAGACGGACCAAAATATGCAGCGCCGCTTGGAACTCTTCCGGACTGCAATGCATTTTCTGCCGTATTTTGTCGTAATTCTTTTTGATGAATTCAGGAAAAGCCTTGGAAATAATGCGTTTAGCCAACAGTATTTCCGGTTTTCCCTCCATGCGCTCCAGTTGCAGCAACAGGCATTCCTGCAAGTCCGAAGCACCCACGCCCGCCGGTTCGATGTGGTGGACAATCTGCTGAATGAGATCCTGTATCTTCTCTTGGGGGACACGGATGTTCATATTGAAAAGCAGGTCGTTGGATATTTCCTTGGCGTTCCGCTGCAAGTAGCCGCTTTCGTCAATGTTCCCCAGAATATATTCCGCTATCTGCTGGTCGTTCTCATCAAACTGGAACATGCCCAGCTGCTGTTTGAGAGATTCCAGAAAACTCGCTTTGGACACTATGGGGATTTCCCTTTCCTCGTCATCGGGGGAGTAGTTGGAAATGTTGCGGTAGAGGGCATCCCGGCTGTTCTCGTCATCGGAGAAGTACTCCATCATCTCTTCCTCGCCGTAGTTATCGTAAGCCTCTGATTCATCGTGGCTTTCCGTGCTGTCGGGAACCTCGTCGGCTTCCGTGTCCGCCGTGTCCTGCATTGTCTCTTCGATTTCTTTCTCATCCTCATCATAATCAGCGATTTCCAGGGCAGGGTTCTCTACCAGTTCCTGCTGTATGCGCTGCTCAAGCTGAAAGCTGGGGACTTCCAGCAGTCGGGTGAATAAAATCTGTTTGGGCGAAAGTTTCTGCCCGAGTTTCAGTTGCTGTTCTTGTTTCAATGCTGCCATGGCCGTGCGCTTACTTGTTTTCCAGCAGTTGCTGCCAGTGATAGTCAATCAGTCCTTCAATGGGATAGCGGACCACTTTGCCCATGGTGTAGCCTGCGGCACGCAGCTCTTCCTCCAAGAACTTTTGCGCGAAATGGGCCACTGAACCCACAAAACAGACGGGGTAGTCTCCGGCCTCCGGGAAGGGGCGTATGTATTCCGTTATGAAATCCCGAAAAGCGATGCGGATGATTTCCTCCAGTTCCGGAAATTCCGGGGCGTGGTCAAGAATGTAATAGGTGAACTGGGCGATGAAGCGGTTCGGCTTTTCGCTTTGGTACATCCCGTTGAGTATGTCCTCAAACGACAGGCGGAAGTGTCCGTCCACCGCTTGCTTGAGGGAAGGGGACACCCGGTTTTTCAGGTAGCGGGTCAAAAACAGCTTGCCGATGTACACGCTGCTTCCCTCGTCGCCCAAAAGGTAGCCTAAGGAAATCGCGTTTCTGACCACGTTTTTTCCGTCGTAAACGCAAGCGTTAGAGCCAGTTCCGAGAATACAGGCGATACCTTTTCCTCTTCCACAGCAGGCTCTTGCGGACGCCAGTACGTCATGGTCCGGAAAAACGGACGCATTTGGCGATATGAGGAGCAGGTTTTCCCGAAGCAAATCCCGTTTGGCCGGTGTGGAGCATCCGGAGCCATAGAAATAAATACGGTCTATGCTTTTCCGCTCGTCCTCGGAGAGCTGGGGCAGTGCTTCCTCTGTCAAGCGTCGGCGGATTTCCGCCCCTTGCATGTAGTAGGGGTTGATGCCTGTAGTATCGAATTGTTTTTCAAGTCCTTTTGTGGAGATCAACGCCCAGTTGGTGGATGTTGCGCCACTGTCAGCAGCTAAAATCATCGTATGCGAATTAAAGTATAGTATAATAACGGCAGTTTTCTTAAAAAAATATGCGAAAAACGGATTTTATCGCTTTTTTTTCCGGGTATCCCAATGGACGGGTCTTTGTCTTTTTCCGGAGGAGAAAGGAAGGGCAGGAGGGGCGCGAAAATACGTAAATTTACACAACCGAACCATGTAAACACAAGTGTAAACAGAGCAAAGAAGGTCGGCCAAGAAGTGTAAATTGTGTAAATTCACAACAAAACGGATACAGATTTATGGAAATTTACAAAGGAACAAGTACTACAAATTACAAGATTTTAATTCGTTTAGTATATAATTAACTAATATACAACTAAATATAATATAATATATAAAGTAGTAGTCAAATAAATTAAGATAATTTACACATAAATTTACGTAACATGCGTATGAAAATTATAATGACCATTATATAAACGAATTATAACATATAAAATGAAGTAAAAATTTAAATAAATAAAAACAAAAGAGGTGTAAATTTTGTAAATTTTTCAAGAAAGTATAATTTTTTTGATGGAGGGTGAGCGGAATTTAACTACCTTTGCAGCGTGTAAATTATAAACCTAAAAACGTAAATTAAGGATGAAAGAACGCATCAAACAGTTGCTGGCGGACAAAGGGCTGACCCAAGCGGAATTTGCAGATTTTATTGAGGTGGGCCGTCCCAGCATTACCCATATCATGACAGGGAGGGATAAATTCAGTCAGGTGGTGGTCTCCAAAACCCTGCTGCATTTTCCGGAAATTAATCCGATGTGGCTGCTGAAAGGCGAGGGCGAGATGTACCGCGAGAATGTGGAAAAAACCGTGGTGACACCGGAAATGCTGAAAAAATCCGACCGGACGGCTGTGCAGGCGGACTTGTTCCCCATGGAAGAGGAGACGGAAAGCCCGGCTTCCCCCGCCTCTGCCCCCCTGCCCGCGGCTGCGCCGGATACGCATTCCGAACCCCAGATCGTGGCGCAGCCGGAGCCTGCCGCAAGCTCTCCGGATACGCTTTCCGCACCCCCTGTTGTTTCGCAGCCGCTGCCCCAGCCGCAAGTGGTGGTTTCCCAGCCTGTTTCACAACCTGTTCAGCCGGTGACGCAGCCCCAAGTGCTTCCCCAAGTGCAGCCGGTGGCTCCGTCTCAGCCGCTCCCTCCGGTCGCGGCTGGCAAAAAAATTAAGAAAATTGTGTTTTTCTACGCGGATCGCTCGTTTGAGGAGTTCTATCCTTCGGAGGATTAATCCGTTGCGTCAGTTCGTTCTGGAAGCGCAGCAGCTGGTATAGCAAATGGTCGTTGCCGATGCTTTCACCGGCAATGTAACGGTATTGCAGTCCGGCCACCTTGTGCAGGTGGCTCAGCAGCGGGGCTTCCTGTTCATAAGTTTGGAAGGAAAGGGGCAGCAGGTAGCTGAACGACGGCAGCGGCGTGGAGTGCCCGTCTAAGTAGGCGGTGATTTCGTTCCATCGCCGTATGTTTTCCGGGTTGTAGCGCTCGAACGCCTCCGGTTCCATGGTCAGGGGCGTTTCCTCGTCTTCAAAAGAGAACAGCGCCAATTGGTTAGGAAGCACTTTGGTGTTGCTTTTGATGCGGTACAAGGCGTTGTTCTGGAAGGAAAGCAGCTGCCTTTCCCCGCTTTCGTCCGTGTTTTGGAACAGAAAGGCGGTGTGCCTGCCGGGACGGCGGGCGTAGAACACTGGAAAGCGGTAGGCGGGCTGGGTGAGTTCCGCCTCAAAAGGATGCAGCACCGCCTTGCGGAAGCACCAGTCCGTGGTCGCTTGCAGCAGCCCGAGCCATTCCTTTTCCGGCTGCCGGGGCTGTAGGCCGAGCAGCGCGTAGCATGAAAGCTGCAAGGATACAGGGGTGAGGCGGACGTTTTTCTCCTTTGCCGTGCCCAATGCGTTCCGCGGATTGTTGTTCATGGCTTATTGGGGAATGGTGACGGTGGTGGTCATGTTGGAGCGGACGGTGAAGGTCTGGGTGACACTCTCCAAGGTTTTGGTGGACTGTTGGGAGCGGAAAACCACCTTGTAAGTGCCCGGTTGCAGCAGAATGGACTCCTGAATGTCCTCGTCCCTAAGGTTGTACACCCATTCCATCTGCTGTCCGCGCATCACGTACAGGCTGCCGTTGCCCAGACGGTTCTTTTGGATGATGGCGGTTCCCGGCGCCGGGATTTTGATTTGCGTGGTCGCGCTTTGCCCAATCTCGATGTGCGGCATCCGCAGCCGGGGGAGGCAAAGGATTTCCACATCGTAGGTTCCCACGAGGTATTTGTCGGTGATGTCAAAATACTGCACATTGACGATGGCGGCGGAGTCGGCCTGGCGCACCACAATGGGTATCTGGCGGTAACGGTCGCTCTGTCCGGAAATCACCTTGACCTGCAATCCGCCTTGAGGCACGGAAACGGGAATGATGTTGTGGCGGCCCGGCATCAGTTTGACGGAGTCCACGGAAACGGGCGGCAGGGTGTGCACGGTGATGCGGTATTCCGGCATAGGGTTGATAAACAGCGTGTCCGGCAATCCCTTGGTGTTGAAAGTGTGGATGAGGTTGTAGCGGATTTTGTGGCTGTAGCTGTCTTCGAACGTCATATTGACGTTGGTTTCATTGGGTTTCCCGTAGCTGTCCAACAGGTTGATCTGACAGGAAGTAGGGTGGAAAATGTGGTCGATGATGACATGCAGGGCGTTGTCGAAATCCTCTTCGCTGGAAGCGTCGATGTAATGCCCTATGCAGTTCAGATCCGCTTCGAAATTTCCCCCGATACCAATGATGAAAGGTTTGAGTATGATTCCTTTGCGCTGCAAGGCGCGGGAGACGGCGCAGGGGTCTCCGGAGCATTCCTCTATGCCGTCGGTGATCAGCACCACCACATTGCGGCAGTTTCCGGCCAAGGAAGGGAAATCCTTCTCACAGGCGATGAGCGACTGGGCGATGGGCGTGGTGCCTTTGGGATAGATGGTTTTCAGTTTCTGCTTGATACGGGCGAAATTGTTGTAAGCGAAAGGCACTTCCAGCTTGGTGTCGTTGCAGTTGTGCAGCTTGCTTTCGTACTGGTGGCCGTATACGCGCAGGGCGAGCTGTATGTCCGGATAGCTTTCCAAGGAGTCCACCATTTGGGAGAGCAGGCGGTTGGCGATGTGTATCTTCTTGTCGCTCTGCCATTCGCCCCACATGCTGTTGGATGCGTCAAAAATGAAGAGAATGCGCGTCAGCGCCGGCTGGTTCTGTCCGTACCCGCCTTGTGCGTTTCCCCGGAAGGGGACGCAGAGGAAAAGAAAAAGAAAAAACCATAGCCGTTTTCTCATGCTATATTTTATCGAAAGGGGCGAAATCGAATTTGATGTCTTTGATGGTCAGTTGCAGGTTGGTGCGTCCGCGCCACTCGTTCCGCTCGATGTGGTAGCAGATGTGGAAGGGCCTGCCTTGAGCGATAAGGCTGTAGTGCCTTCCCATGTCGAAAGCGATGGCGGGGATGGAGTAGCTGCGCGTCTCCCTTTGGTACAAGGTCATTTTCAAGTGGTTCTTGCCCACAATGTGGCAGGTGTCGGCCACCACGTTCCGGGTGATGAAGACGGGGGACATGTTTTCCGGGCCGAAAGGCTCGAAGGCGTTCAGCACTTCGTAGAAACTGTTGGTGATCTCGTCTAAGGAAAGCTCCTCGTCGATGTCAATGGTAGGGAAGAGGGAAGTTTCCTGTATGGAGGAGGACACGGCCTGCTCGAAGGTGTCGATAAAGGCCTGAAGGTTTTCCGGTTTCAGCGAGAGTCCGGCGGCGTAGGTATGCCCTCCGAAATGTTCCAGCAGGTGGCTGCACTGGCAGAGTGCGGCGTAAAGGTCGAAACCGCGCACCGAGCGGGCGGAGCCGGTAATCACCTCGTTGCTGAGGCTCATGACGATGGTGGGCTTGTAGTAGCGTTCCACCAGACGGGAGGCCACAATGCCAATCACCCCCTTGCTCCAGTCCGGATGGTAGACCGCGATGGAACGGCGTTTTTCGTAGGCCGCGTCGTTGTCGATGATGTGTATGGCTTCCTGGGTGATTTTGTAGTCTAATTCCTTGCGTTCCCGGTTGTGCTCGTTAATGCGCTCCCCGAGTTCTGTGATTTTCTCCGCTTTCTCGCTAATCAGCAGGTGGACGGAGTTGCGTCCGGTGTCCATGCGCCCTGCGGCGTTGATGCGGGGCCCCACGTTGAAAACCAAATCGTTGATTTTGATCAGCTGGTTGAAGACCGTGCCCTGTTTGCCGCGTGTCGGGTTGGGATTGCGCACGATGTGGCTGTAGGAAAGGATGGAGGTGATGCCCGCCCGGGGGCGTTTGTTGATCAGTTGCAGCCCCCAATAGGCCAATATGCGGTTCTCTCCCGTGATGGGCACAATGTCCGAAGCGATGCTGATGACCACCAGGTCCAGAAAGGCGAACACCTCTTTTTCCGGAATGTCCGCGTGTTTGGCGATGGCCTGTATCAGCTTGAATCCCACGCCGCAGCCCGAAAGCTCCTTGAAAGGATAGGCGCAGTCCTTGCGTTTGGGGTCCAGCACGGCGTATGCGTCCGGAAGCGTTTCGTCGGCAAGGTGGTGGTCGCAGACAATGGTGTCGATGCCGTAGGAGTTGGCCAAGGCGATTTCTTCGTGGCACTTGATGCCGCAGTCCAGCACAATCATCAGGGTGAAATGCTGCTCGTGGGCGTATTCGACGGCTTGGGTGGAAATGCCGTAGCCTTCGTTGTAGCGGTCCGGCACGTAGTATTCCATGGGCAGCCCGAAGCGTTTCAAAAAGGAGTAGGTCAGGGCGACCGCCGAGGTGCCGTCCACGTCGTAATCTCCGAAAATCAGCACTTTCTCTTTCTTTTCACAGGCTTGCATGATGCGTTGCACCGCCTTGTCCATGTCCTTCATCAGGAAGGGGTCGTGCAGCTTTTCCAGGTTGGGCCGGAAGAAGTCCTTGGCCTCTTCGGTGGTGCGTATGTGCCTGTGTACCAATAGACGTGCAAGGGATTTGGAAATCTGCAAATCCTCACTGATCCTTTCAACCGCTGCCGGGTCGATGTCCGAATTGACAATCCAGTGTCTGTCCATTTTATTATAAGCGTGCAAAAGTACGCAAATTCCGCGTAAGCCGCCCCGTTTTTAGGGAAAAAAATACACAGAAAATTTGCGTTTGCAACGGGATTGGTGTTTATCTTTTTAGTACTTTTGAAAAATTTTTTTGTGTAAACGCCAGTCGTAGGACTGCAAAGGACAATCGCATGAATAAAGAGCAGGTTATACTGAACATCAAGGAACTACAGGACAAGATGGCGGACATTGACGAGAGGCTGTTCGCTTCGGATGAGCGGGTTTCCGCTTTGGATCTGGACACGCAGCTGATGTATTTGCGGCTGTTGTACGACAGCTACCTTTCGTTGCGTCCGGAAGGGGCGGCGGAAGGCCGGAGGAAAAACCGTAGCCGCAAGGAGGCCGCGCCCAAAGCCGAGGAAAAGGAAGCGGAAGCG
>JAGAEQ010000087.1 GCA_017613015.1 Bacteroidales bacterium
ACACTGTATCTGACGATTACATACGCTCCGTACAAAACGAACTGAACCTCCGACCAAGAAAACTCTTGAACTTTGACACTCCCAAATCTAAATTTTTACTATCTTTGCATCATGGTGTTGCACTTCGTAGTTGAATCTACAACGCAAGAAAAGCCCGAAAATTTTGCAATAAAAAAATTTCTTTCACGTTCTATATAGAATTTCAAAATTTCACACGGTATGAAACGTTTTTATTTTCTCCTCGCCCTGCTGTGCTTTTCCGGCACGACCATGTTTGCACAATACCAGATAAACTACTGGGAGAACGGCAAAAAGAAAGAAGAGGGCAAACTCATCAACGGACAGGCGGACAGCATTTGGACGTATTACCACGCCAACGGCAACAAATCCAGCCAAGGGACCTACCGCATGGGCGTGAAAACGGGCCTGTGGCAGTCCTGGCACTACAACGGCTCCCCTGCCACCTTCATGGACTATAACAGCGGGAATTTCAAGAGCTTGTACAAGGACGGGGGCATAGAATGCGAAGGCATTGTGAAAAACGACATCCGGGAAGGGCACTGGACCTTCTACCATCCCAACGGGAAGCTGAGCAAACGCTGCAACTACCTGCACGATTCCTTAGACGGGAAATGTGAGGAGTTCTATGACAACGGCATCAAGGCGTTCGAGGGGATCTACCGCAACAACGCCCTGATCGGTCTGGGCACCTGGTGGTACGAGAACGGCAAAATCGAGATGCAGGGCTATTCCAAGGACGGGCTGCAAGACAGCGTATGGAATTTCTATTATTCTAACGGACAGCTCGGAAGCACGGGCTGGTTCCGGAACGGCAAGCAGGAGGACCGCTGGGTGTACTACTACGAAACCGGGGAGAAATGGAAGGAAGGCAATTTCGTGAACGGCAACCGGGAAGGGAAATGGACCGCCTGGTTTGAGGACGGGAAAGTGCAGCGGGAAGGCAGCTTCAAGCACAACAAGGAGGACGGGCTGTGGATTTCCTGGTACGCCAACGGAAGAAAAGAGGACGTGGGCTTTTTCCAGGAAGGGGCCATGTGCATGGAATGGAACGGATGGCATGAAAACGGCAACCGTCGCTATACCGCCAACTATGTGAACAACCAAAAGCACGGAAACTACGTCTATTATTGGGAAAACGGTGTGGTCAACCAGCGGGGTTCCTTCAAAAAGGGCATGCGCACCAACAAGTGGGAGTATTTTTCGCAGAACGGAAATCCCTTGGAATCAGGAACGTATAAAAACGATAAGAAAAACGGCACCTGGAATTTCTACGGGCAGCACGGCAACCTGATACGCACCCAAGCCTTCAAGAACGACCTGCCGGACGGCAAATGGGTGGAATACACGCCCCAAGGGGAGAAACTGGCGGAAGGAAGCTACAAGAAAGCCGTCAAAAACGGCACTTGGACCTATTATGACAAAGGCGCGGTCCATTACCAAGTGACCTACAAAAACGGCTTGAAGACAGAGCAAAACGCCAAGTAGCCATGCTCTCGCTGCAACAATTTGTCATGAACGTGCCGCGTCCGGTCTACCACCGGCCGAAAGAGGAAAGGGTGAACATCCTGACCTTGGGCTGTGACAAGAACACCGTGGATTCGGAGCAACTGGCCGCCCAATTGCAGGCCAACGGCTACCAGGTGGAAATGGACGCTCCCGTCGCCCGGCCCATCACCATTGTCAATACCTGCGGATTTATCAACGACTCGAAAATGCAATCCATTGAAACATTGCTTGATTGCATTTCGGAAA
Organism: Bacteroidales bacterium; assembly: GCA_017613015.1. Taxonomy (GTDB): domain Bacteria; phylum Bacteroidota; class Bacteroidia; order Bacteroidales; family WCHB1-69; genus UBA1195. The sequence continues at coordinate 1,774 of JAGAEQ010000087.1, forward strand.
AACAGAAGGGGAACATACGGCTGCTGCTTGTATTCGGCTGCCTGTCGCAACGCTACCGGGACGAACTCCGGGCGGAAATGCCGGAGGTGGACGCGTGGTTCGGGGTGAACGCCTTGGCCGACATTTTGGTCTGTCTGCACGCGGAGGTACAGCCTGCCCTGCTGACCCGGCGGACACTGAGCACGCCTTCCCATTACGCTTACCTGAAAATTTCCGAAGGCTGCAACCATGGCTGCGCCTTCTGTGCCATCCCGCTCATACGGGGAAGACACGTTTCCAGACCGATGGAAAGCCTTTTGGAGGAAGCCCGCCTGTTGGCCGAAAGAGGGGTGAAGGAGCTGATTCTGGTCGCGCAGGATTTGAGCAGCTATGGCATCGACCTGTACCAGAAACGGGAATTGGCGCAGTTGTTGGAGAAACTGGCGGGCATACCGCAGTTGCAATGGATACGCCTGCATTACGCCTACCCCAACCATTTCCCCATGGAAGTGCTGGAGGTGATACGGGAGCATCCGCAGATTTGCCATTATTTGGATATTCCGATACAACATATTGACAACGAGTTGCTTCATTCTATGAAACGCAACATCACGGGGGATGAAATCCTCCGCTTGCTGGACGACATACGCACCCGCATTCCGGACATTGCGCTGCGCACCTCCCTGATTGTCGGCTACCCGGGCGAGACCGCCAAAAAGTTCAAGCGTCTGTTAGACTTCGTGGAGGAGACCCGTTTCGACCGCTTGGGTGTCTTCACCTACTCCCACGAGGAGAATACCCCCGCCTACCAGTTGAAGGACCGCATTTCCCAAAACGAGAAGGAAAGGCGGAAAGAGGAGCTTATGTGGCTGCAAGAGGAAATCTCCCTGCAAAAGAACAAGGCGAAAATAGGGCAGGAAATGAAGGTGCTGATCGACACCCAGACCGCCACCCACTACATCGGGCGCAGCCAGTACGACTCCCCGGACGTGGACAACACGGTGCGGCTCAACCGCAAGAACAACCATTGCCGGACAGGCGAGTTCTACCAAGTGAAAATCACCCGGGCGGAAAGTTTTGACCTGACCGGGCACGTGCTTTCCTGAAAACTGTAACTATCAGTATTCCAAATCTAAGACTATCGGCAAATGGTCTGAGAAGCCGCCTTGGTATTTGCGCCCCACAAAGGTGCGGAAAGGCTTGTTCCCCAAATATTTCTCGTCATCCGTGAGCAGAAAGGGCATGGCAAAAATACAGACCGGTCCCGCCACGCGGTAGGAGGCCTGCCCGTGCAGCATGCGCGGATTGACGACAAACTGGTCCAATACAGACCACTTCCGCTGGAACTTGTGCGTTCCCACCCCGTTTTTCCCGACATAAGGGTACATCAGGTTCATCCATGAAGCGCTGTCCGCCTCGGCCGTGTCCAAAACCGCATGCAAATAGTCCCGCATGCTGCTGTCTTCCGGCGTGTCGTTGAAATCGCCCATGGCCAGGACGCAGGCTTCGGGTTGCTTGTGCCGTATGGCCTCCATGCGGGAGCGCAGCAGGGTGGCTAAAAAGGTACGCTTGCTGATGGTCGCCTTGTAGCCGCCGTAGCGGGAGGTGAAATGGTTCACAAACAGGTGCAGGGTGTCTTCCGAACCCTTAGCGATGCCTTTAACATACAAAATATCACGGGTATGCGCGTTGTGAAGGTGAATAAAATGCACGGGTATCGCCTCCGCGTGCACCACCCGGAAACGGTCCGGACGGTACAGCAGCGCCACGTCAATGCCCCGGGGGTCCGGAGACTCGTAATGCACATAGCGGTAGTTATAGGCCTTCAAAGGGGTCTGGTACAGAAGTGTTTTCAGCACCTGCTCGTTTTCCACCTCTGCCAGACCCACCACCTCTGGGGGTTCCCAGCCGCCCATGGCCAAAATGACCTTCGCAATCTGGTTCGCTTTGGCGTAATAACGGTAGGGGGTCCAATGGTAGGCGCCTGCAGGGGTGAACTCGGCGTCGTTTTTCGTGGAATCCCGCTCCGGATGGAAGAAATTCTCCACATTGTAGAAACAGACCCGGAGGCTTTGTGTACGGGAGGTGTCTGAAAAACAAGGGCAAAATGCGGGGTCGGGCTGTGCGGAAGCCGCTAAGCAGAAGCAGCCCAGCAAAAAGGGCAAAAAGTGTCTTGTACGCAGGAGATTAGTGTGTTTCATGGGCGTTTTCTCACAGGTTGTCCTCCGCATACCATTCCGCATAGGAGGATGCGGTTTCCGCCAGACGCAGGCTGTGCAGACATACGTTTTCCGGAAGGCTCTGCCGCAGAATGTCCGCGAAATGGCATAGGATCAACTCTGAAGTTGGCTGATACGGAAGCAGTTCCACCTTGCGATAATGCTTTTTCAATTGAGCGGCCAGTTCGGCGTCCACCGCCGCGTTCAGCACTAACGCATGGTCAAAACGCGAGACGATTCGCTCCTCCACCAAGCCCTTCAAATCCGAGAAATCCATCAGCATGCCACACTTGGGTGAGGCTTTGTCCTCCGTCACCCATCCGGCGACGGTCACGTACAGCTCGTAGGAATGCCCGTGGATGTTCCGGCACAAGCCGTCGTAACCGACTAAGGCATGCGCCATTTCAAAACGGAATTTCTTTGTGATGCGAATCTTTCCCATTTTATTTTTCCATCTGTGCCACTGCCCAATCCAAGGCTTCTTGCAGCCATTCCTGACGAATGGGAGGGATGGCCTGCTGTTTGGTCAGCATGTCCGCGATGGCGCGGGATTGCTCAATATCCTCTTTGGCCATGCGGTACACCTCGTCCCAGCTCAGGGGATGACGCGCCAGGCCTTCTGCCTGCGCCTGTGCCGCCACATCGGCCGCAACTTTCGGAAACATCGCTGTTTCAGTCATTTTCGGGATGATGTTGTCTTCCGAAATGCCCCTTTGTTCGGCATAGGCGGCAATGGAATGTGCCGCAGCGATGGCCATGCCGTCCGAAATGGCCTTGGCGTGCACTAACAGTGCCCCTTTCAGAATGGCCGGGAAGCAGACGGAATTGTTCACCTGGTTGGGGAAGTCCCCGCGCCCGGTGGCCACAATGTACGCGCCCGCCTCCTTGGCTTCAGAGGGATAAATTTCCGGCACCGGATTGGCGCAGGCGAACACTATGGATTTGTCGGCCATGGAACGTATCCATTCCGGCTTGATGGTTCCGGGTCCGGGCTTGGAGGCGGCGACAACCACGTCCGCGCCTTTGAAAGCCTCCTCTTCCGTCAATACGTGCCGGGGGTTGGTGATGCCGCACAACTCCCACTGCCGGTAGAACTTGGGGTCTGTGCGGTAGTCTTCCCGGCCGCTGTGCAGCGTGCCTTTGCTTGAAAACACAATCATTTTTTTCGGGTCGGCGCCGTCCGTAATCATCAGGCGGGCGATACTGGTGTTGGCTGCCCCCGCTCCGTAGAGCACAATCTTACAGTCGGACAGTTTTTTGCCTGCCAGTTTCAAGGCGTTGAGCACACCGGCCAAGGTCACGCAAGCCGTTCCCTGGGCGTCGTCGTGCCAAACCGGAATGTCGCAGCTTTCCCGCAACTCGTCCAGCACCCGGTAGCAGTTGGGGTGGGAAATGTCCTCCAGGTTGATGGCCCCGAAAGAGGGTTGCACCATCTTGACAAACTCGATGATTTTGTCCGCGGAATGAACCCCTTGCGCATCGCGGCTGTCCATGCAGAGCGCCACAGCGTCCACGCCGCCCAAGTATTTCATCAGAAAGGCCTTGCCTTCCATCACGCCCAATCCGCCGGGAGGCGTGCAGTCGCCGTCGCCCAGCACCCGCGTGGAATCGCTCACCACCGCCACCAGGTTGTGGCGGTTGCTCAGGCTGTACGAAGCCTGGTTGTCGTCACGGATGGTAGTCGAAACCGAAGACACCCCGGGGGTGTACCATACGTTGAACCAGTTGAATCCCGGCAGCGGCACCTTGGGGACGGTCTGCATTTTTCCATGGTAATACGCATGGGAAATCAAGGATAATTTTTTGTAAAACAATGTTTTACATTTTTCTTTCTCCGTTTGTGTGAAATGCTCGGGGAAACATTCCTGCAAATTGCTCAAATCTTCTTTTATCATGTGTCTTTGTATGTTACATTTGAATTCCCGCCTTTGTCCCAGCGGAATAAGCAAGCACAAAAATAACAAAAAAACAGATACGTTCCGCCGGAGGACGAAACAAAAACCTACCGCAGCACCTCTTTCAGCACCAGATGGGAACGCACATTGGCCACCGAAGCGTCCACGTGCCGGGCGTAATAGGCGAGCAGACAGTCCAACATGGTGCTGCGGTTGGCGGAAGGCAGCGTGTCCTCAGGTGTTTCCGGGAACAGGGGTTCCTCCATCATGCGGAAAATCCAGGCGGAAACCGTGGCGTCGGCATCCGTCTTCACCGTGGCGCACTGCGCCGTCTCCACATTGAAATACGGCCGCTCTCCCGAACGGTTGTCCAAAGGCACGCAGCCGAAAAAACGGGTCAGCCGCCAAAGGAAGCGCAAATGGAAATCCGGTGTGAAACGCTGAGTGTCAAAAGCCTGCAAGGATTCTTCCACAAAGCGGAACAGGGCTTCGTCCGGAGGGGCGGCCTGAAGCGTCTTGTACAGAATTTCGTTCAGGAACATCCGCACCGAGGCTTTCAGGCAGTCAAAAGCCGCTGTCGCGCACGGCACATGCGCCAGTTCCGCCGATTTCAGGTAATCCAGTGTCCCGCTCCGGCGGCGTTCGGCCTTCAAATGCACTACCGCCAAGGGCTGCAAGGCAATCCAACGGCTTTTTTTCTCTTTTTTGAAGGAAGTGTAGACTATATAGGAGCGCAGCCCCTCCCCAGAGGTGTACAAGTGGAAAATGGCTTTGTTGTCGGCAAAGACAGTTTTGTGCAAGACGATGCCATCGGTCTCGTAAATCATGCCTTGCGCAGAAAATCAATCATTTGTGCCATTGCCCTGCCCCTGTGGCTGATGCGGTTCTTTTCCGCCGCATCCATTTCGGCAAAGGTCTGCGTGTAGCCTTTCGGCAGAAAAACGGGGTCATACCCGAAACCTTCCGCCCCGACCGGCTGCAAGGTGATGAAACCTTCCACCCTGCCTTCGAAAAAGTAGGTTTTGCCCTCCAGTATCAGGGCAATCACGGTGCGGAAACGCGCGCTCCGCCGCTCCAGTTCCTTCACGTCGCGCAACTCGTCCAGCACCTTGCGCATGTTGTCGGCAAAGGAGCAGCCTTCCCCGGCGTAACGGGCCGAATACACCCCCGGGCGGCCGTCCAGCGCATCGATTTCCAAACCGGTGTCGTCCGCAAAACAGTGGCAATGATAGCGTTCCGCCACGTATTGCGCTTTTTGCAGGGCGTTTCCCTGCAAACTGTTCTGTGTCTCAGGGATTTCCTCATGGCATCTGATGTCATGCAGGGAGCGGATGTGCACCGAGGCGGGCAATATGGCCTGCGCTTCCGACACTTTGTGCTGATTATGAGTGGCAAAAATCAATTCCGTCATGGTGGGCAATCTTTGGTTTCAAACTGCAAAGGTAGCCATTTCAGACATTCCACGGTGCACAAGCGCCGGAAAAAATCAGCGGGCACGCAAACTGACCTCCTTCAGCGCACCGGTTTCCGCATTCACGGCATACAAATGCTGGTTGGTCCCCACGGCCTTCAAACCGCCCTTTTCCTGAAGGTACGGCCCCACTTTGATGTAGTCGAAGAGGCCGCGCTCGGGTTGGGGCGGGATTTCTGTCCGTCCGGAATACCAGGCGATTTTGACAGGATATCGCTGGCGGATATGGCGTGCGAGCCGCCACAGCTCCTCGGTCTCCCCGTCGCCGCCCATGAAGCAGAAGCAGGTGACCATGGGAACGTAGTCCTTCATCCACTGGTCAATACGGGCAGCGGTCAGCGATTCCCCCGTGTCCTCCCAAAGGTGAGGGCTGTGGCATCCCGGGCAATGGTTCGGGCAGTTGGTGATATTGACCGCCAAAGAAACCTCGTCGGGTATTTCCTGAAAAACGATGTCGAAATTATAGAATTTCATTGGGAGCGACAGCGTAATAACGGCGGTGGGCCTCTTCCTGCCTTGCCTCCGAGAAATTACTGACCCGTTTCATGTAGCCGATCACCCGGGTCAGGTAATCCACGTTCGTGCTTTGGCATTGCGGACAGGCTTTCAGGTAGCGTTTGTCAATGTGGCCGCAGGCGTTGCAAACCGTATTGGGAATATTGAAAGTAAAATAGTTGCATCCTTCAATGGCAGCGACACGGAGCAGTTGGCGGTATTGCTTTTGGCTAAGGTGCTCCTCCAAGTTCAAATGCAGCGCGGAGCCGCCCGTCAGGTGCTGCACGTAATGGCGTCCGTGCAGGCGGAACTTGTCCAGCACATTCAGGGAATCGTCCTCCACCACATAGAAATAGCTGTTGTAGCAATCCCTTTTCGTCTGGTAGCCGTCCTCCTTGTCCCATTTGGCGTGCTTCACGCCGACATTTTCCGCCGGAATCATTTCGCAGTTGAACAGCAAGTCCTTCTGTCTGTAGCGTTTGTTGTACTGCTCAATCAGACCGAGGATGTCTTCCACAAATTTCCGGTAGCGTTCGTTGTCGTTGATCGGAATGTCCAAAAACTCCGCCGCCTCCACCAAACCGTTGATGCCAACGGTCAGATACTGACGGGAAAGCGCGATGTATCCGGCATCAAACAGGGGAAGCATGCCTTTGGAATACAAATATTTAAGGTTTTCGTTGTAGGAAATCTGCACTTTATGGACCAAGTCCACCACCTCCTCCAAGAACTGGAGGTAAGGGATGTCCTGTTTGCACGCATATTGTATGCAGCGGTTCAGGTTGATGGTCAGCACGCTCTTGGAACCGGTGGAAACGCCGCCCGCCCCCAAGGTGTAGCTGAAGCCGTTGTCCTGAATTTCATTTCTCAAGCGGCAGCAACTGCTCAAAGAGTCCGCATTGTCACTGACATAGGTGAAGAACGAATGGCCTTCGGCATACATTTCCGCTGTGAAGTCCGCATATTCCTCGTCCAAAATGTCCCCGTCCTTGGACAACAACGCCATGGTCTCCACCGGGAACGTCAGCACGGTTTTGGTGCGTTCCTGGTTGAACCACCGCATGAAACGCTTTTGGAGCCAGTTGAGCGAAGGCCAGTCCGGCTGACTGCCGTCCGGGAAGCGGAAATGCTCGAACAGCGCTTGGAAATAGTATTTGTCGTAGTAGGAAATGTTCCAGAACACCGACTGAAAATTACGGGCGCCGCAGGGCTGGTTGATGGAATACACCACTTGCTCGAAGCAGTCTGTAACCATTTTGTCCACGGTCCGCTGGCGCACCGACAAATCCACCACCCGGTCCGGTTCCAGGTAATACTCCCTGCCGTATTCCAGTCCGAGAAAATAATTCAGGTACATCAGGAACTCCGGCGTGGCACAGGCTCCGCTCAACATGCTGGAAACCATGAATACCATGTTGATAAAGCCGCCGCAGAAGGATTTCAGGTTGGTCGGCCGGGACGCATTGCCGCCTATGCTTCTCGTTCCGCCAATCAGCCAGGGGTACATGGTGATGCTGGCGCAGTAGTTGGCCATGCTGGTTTCGTCGTTCTTGTAAATAAAATGATGGCTGAGCAGGTGTATATACTTGTCTGCCATCTCTTTGCCGTACATATCCTTGATGCGGTCCACGAGTATTCTCCGGTTCAGGCGGATAAAGCTTGACTTGGGCAACTCCCCAATCAGCGTGGCGATGTTTTTCCGCTCCACATTGGCGTTGGCGTCGTACTTGCTGCCGGTTGCGGCGTTCTTCGCATTACAATAATTAATAAGGAAGTCCACTTTTTCCTTCACTTCCCTGTCCTCGTAATGCTTCTGCCGGTACAGGATATAGCCTTTGGCCACCTCGTAGTAGCGTTCGGCCATCAGGGATTTTTCCACCTGGTTCTGAATCTCTTCCACGGATATTCCGTCGTAAATGACCAAACGCCCCAGGATGTTGGTCATCACATCCGGCGAGGGGAACACGGAGGTCGCCACAAAGGCCTTGGTGACAGCGTTCCGGATTTTGTCCATGGAAAACGGCTCTCTTTTCCCGTTTCGTTTAATGATAAAAATGTCGTCAATCATACATCATAACGATTTAGTTTTTAAAAAAATAACTTACGGGAACAGAAACCTATGGTACTATTCAGCGCTTTTATCCCGAAAGCTTTGAAACATCCGAGGTCAGGCAGGTCTTCTGGCTTGTCCCGACTTCCGCCGTCTTCCCGGCAAAAAGCCAGTGACGCATTGGCGGAAATCCGTTCCGGGACTTACAGCTACGGGAATAGCTCCTGATTTTCACAGGATTCCCTATTAATCCGCAGGAACCTGACTTCTGATACAAAAGTAGAAAAAACAGGAAAAGACCTTTCGTCCAAAGCCAATATATTTTTCAACAATCGGAACAGTAGGGAAATCAAGCTTTCGCAAGGGAAATTCCTCCCACTTGTTCATAACTTGAACGGATTTCTAATGAAAAAGGAGAAAGCTTTCGGAAAACCTTCTGAGGAAAGTTTTTGGGACAGGCCGTAAAAAATTCATGCAAAAATAAAAAAAAGGGATTTACATATTATAATATTGATTACCTTTGTAATTTTGTTATTTTTATCCAAAAAATTGCTTTTGAAATTTTTAAAATTTAAATCTAATAAAAAGAAAATGAAGAAGTTATTATTCTTTGCCGTTTTCATGGCGGCGACTTTCGCAGGGCTTGAGGCAAAAGCCCAGAATCCGGTTTTCAGCTACGCCCATCAGGGGACGAAGCTGTATTACATCATCGACAGCAACGGCAATGCCGTTGTAGTGCCTCCATTACACCCGAACATCGACACTGTCCATGACGAGACATGGACCGGCTATGCCAAACCGCAGGGTGCCATGGTGATTCCCGATTCAGTGCCCTTTGGCGGCAGCAACCATGCTGTGACTACAGTGGGCTATTGTGCGTTCTTCAAATGTGATTCCATCACTTCTGTCACGCTGCCCTCCACCCTCCGTGTCATCGGAAAGCACGGCTTTCTCCAATGCTACAGGTTGGGTGCTGTTTCCATACCCGAAGGTGTCACGTCCATCGGCTTCGGTTCTTTTGACAAGTGCACCTCCATGGTGTCAGTGAAACTGCCTTCGAGCCTGACCAGCATCGGCCATTATGCGTTTTACAAGAACAGAAGCCTTGCCTCCATTGTCATTCCCGCCGGTGTTCGCAAACTCGGTGAATGGGCTTTCGCAGAGTGTCAAACCCTGCAATCGGCGACTCTTTCTGAGGGTCTCACTTCCATCGGATCCTGCTCGTTCAGGTTGTGTGGAAATCTGAAAACCATCAACTTCCCCTCAACGCTTACTTCCATCGGTGCATTTGCTTTCCAATATGACAGCTCGCTTGTCTCCGATGTTATCCTGCCCGAAGGCTTCACTAAAATGGACCAAATCGCTTTCGGTGACTGCCACAGTCTGCAGAAAGTCAGCCTGCCCGGAACCTTGGATACGATTCCTGAATGGGCTTTTACCGTATGCCGTTCCCTTCAGACGGTCACCCTTGGCGAGGGCATGAAATACATTAGCAGCCACGCTTTCAAAACGTGTCCGAATTTGCGCAACGTCAATTTCCCTTCCACGCTGAAAGGAATAGGGTTCGCAAGTTTCTCCTATAGCGGCATCACCTCGGCAGTCCTCAATGAAGGGCTTGAATCGTTGGGAGCAGGTGCCTTTATGTTTTGTCCCGACCTTACAAAAGCGGTAGTCCCTTCCAGCGTGAAAATCTTGGAAGAAGGGGTTTTTTATACGTGCAAAAGCCTGGACACCGTGGTGCTGAATGAAGGCCTCCGGGTTATCGGTCAAGCCTGTTTGTATGCTTGTCCCAAACTGAGCCAAATCAATTTGCCAAGCACCCTTGACAGCATAGGCGAGCATGCTTTCCAATATGACAAATCCCTTGACACCCTCATCTTCCCTGACAATTTGCGTCACATTGGAGCTGTCAGCATGGACGAATGCGAGAACCTCCGTTACTGCCACCTGCCCGAGCAATTGGATACTGTAACCGGATGGCTTCTCTATGGCACCGCTATTGAGAGCATCGTTGTGCCGCCGCACGTCGCCGTCATTGACAAGCAGGCGTTCGCAGGCTGCAAAAAGCTGCGCAAAGTGGAAATGCCTGCCTCCGTCCTTTACCTTGGCGACAGCCTCTTCATTGACGGCACCCATGTGGACTCCCTCATCCTCGGCTGCGCCACACCTCCTGCACTCGGCAACGGAGTCTTCCCTTCTTATGATGCCACTTTGATTGTTCCCTGCGGTGCGGCAGAGGCCTACCGCCAGGATCCGATTTGGAGAAACTTTGAAAAAATCGTCGAAGACTGCACCGGCATTGACGAACCCAAAGAGGAGGAATTCCGCGTCTATTCCCGTGACGGCCGTATCGTGTTTGACGGCGCCGAGGGACAGACAGTCCAGGTGTTTGATGTGCTCGGCCGACAGATTGTCAAATGCGAGATACTGAAGTCCACCAGCTTCGAGATTCCAGCTTCCAAATTCGCCACTGGAGCTTATGTGGTCAGAATAGGAAAAGAGAACCGGAAAGTCATTGTCAGGTAGAGGCACGGTTTCGCATACCACAAAAAAAGGTGTCATCTTCAGATGACACCTTTTTTTTAATGTGTTTGGCTTACTACCAAAGCTCGTGAATCACAAGGCCGGAGCGCAGCTTGGGCTCAAACCAGGTGGTCTTAGGAGGCATGATGTTGCCGGTGTCGGCAATGTCGATAATCTGTTTCATGGAAACGGGATACAGCGCGAAAGCGACTTTCATCTCTCCGTTGTCCACGCGGCGTTTTAATTCACCGAGTCCGCGGATACCGCCAACAAAATCAATGCGTTTGTCGGTGCGGAGGTCCTTGATGCCAAGCACCTTGTCCAGCACGAGGTTGCTGAGGATGGTGACATCCAGCACACCGATGGGGTCGTTGTCATCGAAGGTGCCGGCCTTGGCGGTCATCTTGTACCAGTGGCCGTCAAGGTACATGCTGAATTCGTGCAGCTTGGCGGGCTTGTAAATCTCGGTGCCCATGTCCTGCACCTCGTAGCTTTCGCTCACGGCGGCGATGAACTGCTCCTTGCTGAGACCGTTGAGGTCTTTCACCACGCGGTTGTAGTCAATGATATTCAGCTGGTTGTCAGGGAAAATGACGGTCATGAAGTAGTTGTACTCCTCCTTGCCGGTGTGGTGCGGGTTGTGCTCCTTCTTTTCCTGGCCGACGAGGGCGGCGGCGGCGCTGCGGTGGTGTCCGTCCGCAATGTACATGGCGGGCACTTTCTTGTCGAACAGTTCCACCAGCTCGGCAATCATTTTCGCGTCGTCAATCACCCAGAAACGGTGGCCGAAGCCGTCTTCCTTGGCGATGAAGTCATAGATGGGCTTCTTGGCGGTGACGGAGGCCACAATCTCGTCGATGCGGGCCACGGCGGGATAGGCGAAGAACACCGGTTCCACGTTGGCGTTGGTGATGCGCACGTGTTTCATGCGGTCTTCCTCTTTGTCCTTGCGCGTCAGCTCGTGTTTCTTGATGACTTTGTTCACATAGTCCTCGCTGTAGGCGCAGGCCACGATACCGTACTGCCATTTGGCGTCGGCGGCTTTGGGGTTCATGCTCTGGGCGTAGATGTAGAGTTTCTCCTCCTTGTCCTGAACCAGCCAACCGTAATCTTTGAAGGCGTTGTAGTTTTTCACCACTTGCAGGTACACTTCGGGCGAATGCTCGTCGGTGCCGACGGGAAGGTCAATTTCAGCCTTTGTGACGTGCAGCAGGCTGTAAGGGTTGCCTTCGCACTCTTTGCGGGCTTCTTCACTGTTGAGGACGTCGTAGGGGCGCGAAGCCAGTTTGTCCACTATGTCCACCGGGGGGCGGAATCCTTTGAATGGTTTTATTACGGACATGACAATAAATTAAATATGTTTGGAAATAATGGTTAATTATCTGTGTTTAGCATCACCGGCATGGCCAGCATCAGAATGTCCTCTGAGGCTTCCTCGGGATTTTCACACACCGGGAACAGCAGACCCGGCCCGGTGGCGTGTGAAAGGCTGAACAGCACTTCCGGCGTGTCCAAATTGCTCAGGAACTCCTGCAAGAACTTGGAGCTGAAACCGATGTTCATATCTTCGCCTTCGTACTGGCAGGGCATGGACACCACCGCCTTGCTGGCCAGCGCATGGTCTTCGGCGGAAAGGGTCAGTTCCTTCTCCGTGATGGACAGCCGGACCTGGTGCGTCGCCTGGTTGGAATACATGGCGATGTTCCGCAGCTTTTGCAGCATGGTCAGCCGGTCCACCCGCATGCTGTTGGTGTTGTTTTTCGGAATCACAGAGGCGTAATTCGGGTAGCGGCCCTCTATCAGTTTGGACACCATGGTCAGCGACTGCATGGTGAAAGCGACCTGGGAGGCGTTGAAATCGATGCGCACGTCGCCTTCCATGCTTTGCAGCACGTTTTTCAACTGCAAAAGCGGTTTTTTTGGAAGAATCATGGACTCGGTCAGGCCGGTGTCGCTGCACTTGTTCTCGTACTTCACCATGCGGTGGCCGTCGGTCGCCACAAAAATGACGCGCTCCGGCTCAATCTGGCAGAAAATGCCACCCATCACGGGACGCACATCCGTGGTGCCCGTGGCGAAATTCGTCTTGCCAATGGCGTTGCACAAATGCTGCACCGGCATGCTGAAGGTTTTGGCGTCATTCATTTCCGGAACTTTGGGGAACTGCTCCGCGCTGAAACCGACCAAGCTGTAGCGGGCGTTGTCCGCCACAATCTCCACATTGCCCTCGTCGGAAATGGTGAACACGACCGGGACATCCGGCAAGGTTTTCAAGGTTTCCACCACCAGTTTGGCCGGAATGGCCAGGCTGCCGGAACCTTCCGCCTGGGACAGGGCCACCCGCGCGGTCATGGTGGTCTCCAAATCCGTGGCGGTCAGCAGCAGATCCATCCCCTCCATGGTGAAAAGGATGTTCTCCACAATAGGCACGCTCTTGTTCGTAACGATGATACCACTGATATTTTGCAGGTTTTTAAACAGCAATTGGCTGGATACGATAAATTTCATCATGACTTTTCTCTCTTTTTTTGTTTTGCAAAAATAACAAATACTTGCTTACGCAAAGGCTGTTTTCCGGAACTTTTTTCTCCACCGCCCTTATTTCCCTTTATGGGCGATTACTGCCAATACGGTATAGCATAGTATTTTCACGTCCATCAGCAGGGACATGTTCTCCAAATAGACCATGTCGTAGCGGAGGCGCTCTATCATTTCGTCCACGTTTTCGGCATAGCCGTAGGTCACCTGCCCCCAGGAGGTCAGGCCGGGCTTGATCAGCTGCAACAGGCGGTAATGGGGCGCTTTTTTCACAATTTGGTCTATATAGTACTGGCGTTCAGGGCGCGGGCCCACCAAGGACATGTCGCCTTTCAGGACGTTGAAGAACTGGGGAATCTCATCCAAATGGGTTTTGCGGATAAACACCCCGAAATGCGTGATGCGGCTGTCGTGTTGGCTGGAAAGCTGCGGTCCCGCCTCCTCCGCATCCACGTACATGGAACGGAACTTGATGATATTAAATGGTTTGCCGCGGAAGCCCACCCGCTCCTGACGGAAAAGCACCGGCCCCGGGGAGGAGCATTTCACCCCAAAGGCCAGGAAAATATACAAGGGCACACACAGCAGCATGCACAGCAGGGAGCCTATCACGTCGAAAATCCGTTTGCAGATTTTTTGCCCTATCGGCATGAAATCCAGCTGCATCTCAATCAGCGGCTCGTGGTACACGGCGGTGCTGTTCACCAAGCCTATCAGGTAGTCCGTGGTGTGCGGGAAAATCTTTATCAGTAGGTTAGAGGCTTCCAGGTTGGGGAATATCTTCCCCAGAATCAGGCGGGTGTCGTCCCCGACAGCCACCACCATTTCCTCCACCTTGTGCTTGCGAATCAGTTCCGGAATGTCCTCATACGTCCCCATGCAGGGCAGCAGCGCGGAAATTTCGGTGGTGTTCTCCCCGTTGGCTGTCACAAAGCCCAGCAGTTTGGTGCCGGAGTGCTGCCGCTGGTTTTGCAGGGCGTGGTAATAGCGCAGGGCCTCCTGACCGCCTCCCACCAGAATGGTCGGGAACTCCAGTTCCCCCCGGTGAATCTGTCGGTTGGTGATGGAAATGATAATCAGACGGAAAAGGTAGGTAAGCCCGAATTGCAGGAAAAACAGCAGGAGGAAAAAGCGGATGTAGTCCTGGGGCCGCCGGATGTAGTCGTCCAGCATGATGACAAAAAAGAGGATCAGCACCCCGATCAGCACCTGGCGGATGGTGGAAACCAGCTCTTTCAGACGGGATTTGCGGTAAATTTTCCGGTAAGAGCCGCACAGCGCATAAAAAAGCAGCCAGAAACAGGGGATGAGGGTGATGTCCACATAAAATTTCCAGTCATGGACGGTTTGTTCGAACACCTGACGCCATCCCGAAGCGCCGAAGAACTCGTATTTTCTTCCTGCAAAAAAAACGGCTGTGGCCAAAATGGCGGCCAAAGCATCGCAGGCGACGTGGCGGAAGGTTTGCTTTTTCTTGTTGATTACAGCCATTACATATTGACTATTTTGATGTTATCGAATAGGAACAAGGCGGAGTCCGAAACCGATTTTACCGCTTTCAGGTACACTTCATACTTGGTGACATACATGTTAGCATTGACCGCCTCCGTCAGATTGACGTAGATTTTTTTCCATTGGCTGTTTCCCATGGAGCCGGTCCGGTAGATGCCGCAAATCGGGGTCTGTATGGCACGGCCGTTGTAATGGTAATAAATCCCGATCTCCATGTTCTCGGTGATGTTGTAATTCATTTCCAGAAAAGTGTAGGTCTGCTGTTTTTTCATGGAAGTGTTGGTCGTCACCTCGAAATAGGTGTCTTCCGGACGCAATGCGATGCATCCGGAATAGCGGTTGGGTTCCTTCGGATAGGAGAACCGCAGTTTTTTGTCGTCGGTTTTCTGTATGCCGATGCTGGAGTCCACGGAAGAGAACATGATGCCCGCGTCCTCGAAATCCTCCTTGAACAGGAAAGTGGTGGTGGGGGTGTAGGCGAAGGCGGGCCGCAGGGTGTCGCAGCGCTTGCGCTCCAAATCCACATAGGTGATGTGGGAGGTGTAGAAAGGGTAGACCGGCCGCAAAGTGGACACGCCGTTCTTTTTGATTCCCGCCTGCAACTGCACCTTGGCGTTTCCGGACGCCAGCACGGGAATCGTGGCCGGAAGCTCGTACACGCCGAGGTTTTTCCCGTTCACGGTGACCCATACGTCCGTCACATTGGCGGAGGCGGTCCCTTGGGTGGAATAGTCCGTGCTCAACGAGACACTGTCCACATAAAGGTAGGAAGGCACCGACATGTTTTTGTCGCAGGCCGCCAGCAGGAACAGCGGGCAAAAGAACAGCAACGGAATACGATAGGTCTTTTTCATACGCTTGTCTGTAAAAAGAGATAACGCCGTTCCTGCGTTTTTATTGTGGAAGTGCGTTTTTTGCGCAGAAAATGCCCTAACGGATCATTCCGACGCTGCGTTCGATGAATTTGGACAGGGCTTCTCCTTTGAGCATCTGTTGGGAAAGCATGGCCAAATCAATCAGTTGGGAGCAGGTTTCCTGGGTGTGCGCTTCGTCGGTGTCGTTGAGAAGGGCGGCCACTATCGGGTGGTTGGTATTGACCGACAGGGTGCATTTCTCGTTGTCCATGCCGAAGAAGGTGGGCTGTCCGCTCATTTTCTGCATGTCGTTCCAGCGGCGCATGAATTCCGGACGGGTGATGTAAAGGGGCAGGTCGTTTTCCGACATGTTTTCCAAGCGGATGTCAAACTTGCCTTCCGGAAGGTTCTTTTCAAACAGGGCCTTGATTTTCTGCTGTTCCTCTTCCGTGAATTTGGAGGGAAGCTCCTCTTCCTTGGGAATCAGCTTGTCAATGATGTCGGCATCGATGCGGGCGTAGCGTGTCTTTTCCTTCTTCTGTTCCAGGAAGTTGATGAAATGCACGTCCAGAATGCCGTCCAACAGCAGCACGTCGTAGCCTTTGGCCTTGGCTTCCTGCAAGGGGGCGTACTGCTCTTCCGCATTGGTGCAGTACAGGTGGACGAGGTTGCTGTCCTTGTCTTTTTGCAGGGTTTCAATCTTTTTCTCGTATTCGTCCAAGGTGAAGAACTTGCCTTCCGTGTTTTTGAGCAGCATGAATTTCTCCGCCCTTTCGAAAAACTTTTCGTCGGTGAGCACGCCGTATTCCATGAAGGTCCGGATGTCGTCCCATTTTTTCTCGAAATCGGCCCGGTCGTTCTTGAACATTTCCTCCAGTTTGTCGGCCACCTTTTTGGTGATGTGGGAGGAGATTTTCTTGACATTGCTGTCGCTTTGCAGGTAGCTGCGGCTGACGTTCAGCGGGATGTCGGGCGAGTCGATGACACCGTGCAGCAGCATAAGAAATTCGGGCACAATGCCTTCCACGTTATCCGTAATAAACACCTGGTTGCAGTAGAGCTGGATTTTGTCCTTCTGCACCTCGATGCGTTCCTTGGCTTTCGGGAAATAGAGGATGCCGGTCAGCTGGAAGGGGTATTCGATGTTGATGTGGATGTGGAAGAGCGGCTGGTCGAAGCTGTAGGGATAAAGCTCGCGGTAGAATTTCTCGTAGTCCTCCTCTTTCAGCTCAGAGGGGTTGCGTTTCCACAAAGGCTTGGTGTTGTTGATGATGCGCGGCACCTCGATCTCTTTCTCCTTTTCCTCGCCTTCCGGTTTCTCCCATTTTTTCTCGTTGCCGAAACGCACGGGGACGGGCAGGAACTTGCCGTATTTCTTCAGCAGGTTGAGGATGCGGACTTCGTCCAGGAACTCCTTGGCATCGTCGGAGATGTGCAGGATGATGTCCGTGCCCCGCTCCTCTTTTTTCCCTTCTTCCAGAATGAATTCCGTGTTGCCGTCGCATTCCCAGTGCACCGCAGGCGCGTCCTGATAAGATTTGGTCAGGATTTCCACCCGGTCGGCGACCATGAAGGCGGAATAGAAGCCCAAGCCGAAATGCCCGATCAGTTTGGCGGCGTCCACTTCCTTGTATTTGTCCAGAAACTCACTGGCGCCCGAGAATGCGATGTTGTTGATGTAGCGTTCCACCTCTTCCGCCGTCATGCCGATGCCCTTGTCCGAGATAACCAGCTGTTTCTTTTTCTCCAACAGCTTGACTTCAATGGTGGTGTCGCCCAATTCGCCTTGGATTTTTCCCATGGAGGAAAGGGTTTCCAGTTTCAGGGTCGCGTCCACGGCGTTGGACACCAATTCTCTCAGAAAAATCTCATTGTCAGAGTATAAAAACTTTTTGATGACGGGGAAAATATTCTCTGTCTGCACGCCAATAGTGCCTTTTTTCTGTTCTTTTGCCATAATGCTCTAAATTTAAACCGGATTTTCGTTTACCAAAAGCTGTACCAAAAGGGAAGGACTGCCAAGATGTCATGTCGTTTCCGGAGGCGGAAAAAAAGTGGCGGAAAGCCTCGGAAGATATGCGGATAATTGGTAATTTTGCAGTTTTAACGAGCGAAAAAACCCATGGCGGAATACACTGGCGAAAACATCATCACACTGGACTGGTACGAACACATCCGGCGGCGTCCGGGCATGTACATCGGCAAGCTGGGGGACGGAAACTCTCCGGACGACGGCATTTATGTGCTGTTGAAGGAGGTGATAGACAACTCCATTGACGAGTTCCTGATGGGGAACGGAAAAACAATCAACATCCAAATCCATGAGCAGAAGGTCAGTGTGCGGGATTTCGGACGCGGCATCCCTTTGGACAAGGTAGCGGATTGTGTGGCCAAAATGAACACCGGCGGCAAGTACGATTCGGACGCTTTCCAGAAATCCATCGGCATGAACGGCGTGGGTGTGAAGGCGGTCAATGCGCTTTCCAGTTTTTTTCAGGTGGTTTCCGTGCGGGACGGCAAGGAGAAGCGCATGGAGTACGAGAGGGGGCAGCTCGTTAAGGATTACCCCCTTTGCGACACGGACGCGCCCAACGGGACTTCCATTGTGTTTGTCCCGGACGACACGGTGTTTGAGAATTTCCACTTCTATTCCGAGTTTCTGGAAAAAATGCTGTGGAATTACGCCTACCTGAACCGGGGGCTGACCATTGTTTTCAACGGACAGAAATACACTTCCAAAAACGGGCTTTACGATTTGCTGACCAATTCCCTGAACGAGTCGCTGGTCTATCCCATCGTGCATTTGCAGGAAAAGGAGTTTGAATTGGCTGTGACCCATGCGGAAAAGGGGAACGGGGAGACCTATTTCACCTTCGTGAACGGGCAGCACACCATCCACGGCGGCACCCACCAGCAGGCGCTGCGGGAGGCCTTGGTCAAGACGGTGCGCGAATTTTACAAAAAAGAGTATGACGCCATGGATGTCCGGCAGTCGGTGTGCGCGGCCATGAGCATACGCATACAGGAGCCGATGTTCGAGTCCCAGACCAAAACCAAATTGGGTTCGGAGAACATGAAACCCGGTGGCCCGACAGTCCGTTGGTACATTAACGACATGGTTGCCAGGCTGTTTGACAACTACCTGCACAAGAATCCGGATGTCGCGGAGGCCTTGCAGAAGAAAATCAACGAGTCCGAAAAGGAGCGCAAGGAAATCGCCGGCATCAAGAAGGCGGCCAAAAACAACAATAAGAAACTGAATCTCAACAACCGCAAGCTGCGGGACTGTCACTTCCATCTGAACGAAAAGGGCGACAGGGGCTTGGAAAGCTCCATTTTCATCACCGAGGGGGATTCCGCCTCCGGTTCCATCACCAAGTCGCGCAACGCGGAGGTGCAGGCGGTTTTTTCGCTGCGCGGAAAACCCTTGAACACTTACGGCAAAACCAAGCGCGTCATTTACGAGAACGAGGAGTTCAATCTCTTGCAGGCCGCGCTCAACGTGGAGGACGGCATGGACGGCTTGCGCTACAACAACATCATTATCGCCACCGATGCCGATGACGACGGCATGCACATCCGCCTGCTGATGCTGACCTTCTTTTTGTCCTTCTTTCCCGAATTGATCAAATCGGGGCATGTGTACATTTTGCAGACCCCGCTCTTCCGGGTGCGCAACAAAAAGGAGACCCATTACTGCTACACGGAGCAGGAGCGTGTGGAGGCCGTCCGGAAATGCGGCGCTTCGGCGGAAATCACCCGTTTCAAAGGCTTGGGCGAGATTTCCCCGGACGAGTTCAAGCATTTTATCGGGAAAAACATCCGCTTGTCGCCGGTGGTGCTGAATGCGGACACCAATGTGGAGTCCATGCTTTCCTATTACATGGGCGTGAACACCCAGGAGCGGCAGCAGTTCATCATGACGCATCTTCGCGTGGAGGAGGACAGGGTGCAGGAGGCGTAAAGCTTATTTGCCGAAAAAGTAAATATAGACGATACAATGTAAAAAAAACAAAGGGACGGAATTGCTTCCGTCCCTTTTGGGTGTTTGGGGTTTCCCGGCGAGGGGAAACCGCTTCGCTTCCCGTTTAGCGGGAAATGACGAATTTGCCGGTGTTGCGTCCAGCCTTGACAAAGTAAAGTCCGGCGGAAAGTGCGGAGGTGTTCACCTGCACGTTTTCACCTTGGACAGCGGGGATTTGCATGATTTTGCGACCCGTGGCATCGTAAATCTGAATGTTACAATTTTCAGAAATTCCCTTTACATTTAAGACATTTGTAACGGGATTTGGATACAGCTGTAAACTTTCAGACGACACTTCCGCGACAGCGTCCGCCGCATAGGCGGTGAACAGTCCGGTCAGTTCCGTGCCTTTCGATGCGCCCTTGCCGCCACCGATGGCACCGATGTAGTGGGCTTTTCCCGTGTTCACATCCACATAGAAAAGACCATTTGGCCTATTGGAGCTGCTGTACTGTGCCCAGAACAGTTCGCCGGTCTGGGGGTCAAAGGCCATGCTCTGCACATACATGCATGCTTCTCCGGTGGGTCCCACAAGGGTGGTGCTTCCGTTGCTTAGGTTCACTTTCATCAGGTTGCCGGTATGGAGGGTGATGCCATAGGCCTCGCCCTGGGCGTTGATGGCAAAGGTTTGCAGGGTGTCTGTCATGGTTCCCATGACGGTGTAATGCTCCGGATCAGAGAGGTCCAAGCGGTACAGTTTTTGGTCGCCTGCCACAAAATACATCTTTTTTTCCACCGGATGGTAGGCCATGGATTTCACATTGGATTCCAACACACCGGAAGCCATGGAAATGGAGATTCTGCCGGAAAGGGCGTGGGCGGTCTGGTCCAATTGGGAACGGACCAGGCTGCTGTTGTTGCTTGTGGTGGTGATGTACCAGACATGGTCTTCCGCATAGGCTGCCGCATAGGTTTTATCCACCTCTTCCGAGGCGACGGCCACCTGTTCGGGGTTCTGCATGGTGAAGGAGATGAATTTGCCTACCCACGGCTGGTAGTTGGGGCTATAGGTGGCGTAGCCGTACCATTGGGCAGTGGATTTGGGTGTGTATTCCTGGCTGTGTATGCCGGTTACGTACAGGCTTGAGATGTACGCCCCTTCACCGGTGCCGCCACCGGCATCGTTGCGCCAGACAAACACCAAACGATAGTTTTTCCCCTTGTCCGGGTTGACGAAGGTGGTGGAAATGGTGCCGTTCACATCGGCCAGCTTGGTGTTGGCTAATGTGGCGGAGTCGCCGAAATGCAGCGCATAGGGCAGGTCGTATACATCAGCGTTAGCGATGTAATGGGGGTTTGAGCCCCCTGTGTAGGGTTGCCAGTCGGTGTCGGCCGGAACCAGGAAAACGGCAATGTAATCGTAGGCATAAGTAGGTTTGCTTTCTCCGTTCACTCTACAGTAAAACTTCACGTTAAGGCTGTCGGTGTTTCCCGTGTTGATAAGCCGTTCCGCCAGCACAGCGGCTCTTTTGTATGACGGATTGTGTCCGTTGACAAACATTCTTCCATTGGCGATGCCCCATGCGGGCAGATTGTCGTCACTCATGTTTTTGAGTATCCATTGGTTGTTTTCCGATGTGGAGCTGAAAGAGCAGGAGTAAGGGAGTTTGGCGGCGGTGGTGGATTGGATGGCAGTGGCGGAGGGAAGGTAGCCTATGCGTATGTTCGCACGGTTTTTGCCGATTGTTTTGAAGCCACTGTAGCTGCTAAGAGAGCCGATGGCAGGATTGTACGTGTCGTGGTAGAAAGCATGCCGCATGTTGCTGGCAGTGTTGTGGGTGCGGAACTTGAGCTCTTGGCCAGTGCTGGATCCGGTATTGTCATCGATAATGACGGCAAGGTTACCGCCGGTGTAGGTGAAGCTTTTGCTCAGTTGGAGGGTGACCCAGCCGGAGGCAGTGGCGGAAAGATTGCCACTGTACACTTCGTTGCTGGAGGTGGGGGTGGTGTAATCGGTTTCGGAGCTGAAGCTGCTTCTGGAGGTGTTCACCAGATAGACCACCACATTACGGTTCAAATTAGAAGTGGCGTCAGATGAGCGCACATGGTAGAAGGACAAACTGGTGATGGTGGAACCGGCAGGGATGTTGAGTTCGGAGGCGAGATAGAGCTGCTCTACGAGGGAGTATTTGTAAACCGTGTTTACCGGACAAACGATGGAGGAGTCCATCCCATAACCGACAGACACCGGATTGGAGCGGTTGCTGGTTGTGTAGGAGATGCGTATGTTCGCACGTCTTTTGTCGGTTGATTTGTATCCCTGATAGCTGTTAAGGGAGTCAATGCGCGGGTTGTAAGAGGAGCTGTAGAAAGCCAGCCTGCGGTTTTCGCCGGTTGTGTGGCCCAGAAAGCAGAGGCCGGAAGCGGAGGAATGGCCGGTGTTGTCGTCAAAGGCAACCATGAGGTTGTCGCCCGTATAGATAAAAGGAGTCGATAGGGTCAGCGTTATCCAGCCATTGGAAGAGGCGTACAATGTGCTCCCATAAACCTTTTCATAGGAGGAGGGAATGAGGTAGTTGCTGCTGCTGCTGAAACTGCTTTTCGTCGTGTTCTTCAGGTAGACCTCCACGTTGCGGTTCAGGTAAGCGCTGGAGCTTGCGTTTGTCGTCCGCACATGGTAGAAGGAGATGCTGGTGATGACGGCGCCGGCGGGGATGTTGAGCTCGGAGGCGAGGTAGAGCTGCTCTATGAGAGAGTAGTTTTGTACCGTGTTCGTCGGACAAACGACTAAGGAGTCTGTGCCGGATCCGATGTAGACTGTCTGGGCTTTGGTTGTGCCCATGCAGGCAAAAGCCGCAAGCAGGAAGAAAAAGGCAAGTTTTTTCATCATGTTTTTGAGTGTTTAGTTTGTTTTGGGACCGTCGGTTGCGGTCGGTTATTTCAAACTACAAAAGTACGCAATTATTGCATACGTTTCCGTTGGTGTTTTGTTTTTTTCCGTGTTTTTTCCCTTCTTCGTCCTGCGGATAAAATTTTTATGTCCGGAATGCGTTATTTAATGTGTAAAAACAGCTTTTATGACCAGACGAAGCAGAAAAAAGAAGACAGAAGACCGGACGTATGAGCAGCGGATTCTGGAGGTGTACGCCAAGGCACCCTACCAGCCGTTCAATTATAAACAACTGTCCGCCAAGTTGAACATTACGGAAAAAGAGGAACGCGCCCGCATACGGGAGGCGGTGGAGCAACTGCTGGCCTCTTCCGTGCTTGTGGCCGCCAACCGGGGCAAATACAAGCTGAACCCCATTCACTTGGAGGCGGACGAGCGCAAGGTCATTCAGGGAACCATCAGCATGAAGCAGACGGGAAAAGCCTATCTGCTTCCGGAAAACCCTGATTTGGAGGATATTTTCATTGCCGCCAACAATACAGGCAAAGCCTTGAACGGCGACAAGGTCAAGGTACACCTTTTCCCTTCGCGCCGGGGCAAGCGTCCCGAGGGCCGCGTGGTGGAGGTAGTCAAGCGCGGCAAGCAGCGTTATGTCGGCACCATACGGATTTCGAAAAACATCGCCTATTTTGTGTTTGACGACATCGGCATCTCGTTTTCCGCCTTGGTGCCCAAGGAATCCCTGTGCCACGCCAAAGACGGGCAGAAAGTGGTGGTAAAACTTTCGGAATGGCCTGACAACATGCGCAATCCTGTGGTAGAAGTGACCCGGGTGCTGGGTTTCCCCGGCGACAACGAAGTGGAAATGATGTCCATTTTGCTGGACCAGAACTTCACCAACGAGTTCTCCGCCCAGGTAGAGAAGGAGGCGGCTTCCCTTCCGGTGGAGATTCCGGAAAAGGAATACCAGTCGCGGCGGGATTTCCGTCAGACCTGGACCATCACCATCGACCCGGCCGACGCCAAGGATTTCGACGACGCCATTTCATACAAGGCCTTGGGGGACGGCAACTGCCAAATCGGCGTGCACATCGCGGACGTGTCGTATTATGTGCGTCCGAACACGGCGATTGACGCGGAGGCGGCGGATCGGGCCACTTCCGTCTACCTGGTGGACCGGACGATTCCCATGCTGCCGGAAAAGTTGTGCAACCAGGTGTGTTCCTTGCGTCCCCACGAGGACAAACTCTGTTTCTCCGTGGTGTTTGTGATGGACGCTAAGGGCAAGATTCTCAAACAGTGGCTTGGCCGGACGGTGATTCATTCCGACCATCGTTACAATTATGACGAGGTGCAGCAGGTGATTGAGACCCAGGAAGGGGAGTGCAAGGAGCAGCTGCTGGCCTTGGACCGCATGGCGAAAATCCTGCGGAAGGCCCGTTTGGAGAAAGGGGCCATACAGTTCGGTTCGGAAGAGGTCAAGTTTGTGCTGGACGAGCAGGGCCACCCCATCGACGTGTATATCCGCGAACAAAAGGACGCGCACCGTCTGGTGGAGGAGTTCATGCTTCTGGCAAACAAAAAAGTGGCTGAGTTTGTGGGCAAAGTGCCGCAGCAGACCGAGGCCAAGGCCTTTGTGTACCGGGTGCACGACCAGCCTTTGGAGGAGAAAATCGGCCATTTCAACCAATTTATCGGCAAATTTGGCTACAGTTTGCGCATGCAGTCCCGCAAGGGCTTGGCCAACTCCATGAACGAACTTTTCCACGAAGTGGAGGGGAAGGGTGAGCAGCACCTGATTGAGCAGCTGGCCTTGCGCACCATGCAGCGGGCCGTGTACTCCACGCAGAACATCGGGCATTACGGCCTGGGATTCAAATACTACACGCATTTCACCTCGCCCATCCGCCGTTACCCGGATTTGATGGTGCACCGGCTGCTGGCACGCTACATGGACGGCAAGCCCTCCGCCGACAAGGACCTTTTGGAGGAGAAGTGCCGCCACGCTTCCGACATGGAGCAACGCGCCACCGAGGCTGAGCGCAATTCCATCAAATACAAGCAGGCCGAATACCTTGCGGACAAAGTGGGGCAGGTGTTCGACGGCCTGATTTCCGGCGTGAGCAAATGGGGCATCTGGGTGCAGCTGGACGGCAGCAAGTGCGAAGGCATGGTTTCCGTCAAGTCGCTGAACGATGACTTCTATTATTTGGATGAGGAGAATTACCGCTACATCGGGCAGCGTCACGGCCGGATTTACCAGTTGGGCCGTCCGGCGAAGGTGCTGTTGAAGGATGTGGATCTGGCCCGCAGGCAAATCAATTTCCAGTTTGCGGAGCAGGCCGGCGCTACGCAGTAGGGCAGGCAGGCAGTTCCTCCTGTTCCCAGTCCAGGTGGTTGGGGAAATTTTCGCGGAAGCGGTCAAGGCCGGTGCGGGAAAGGGTGGCGGACAAAAAGCCTTCCTCCGCTTCCGGCAGGGAGGCCATCACTTGGCCCTTGTAATCGATGATGAGGCTGTTGCCGCTGTAGAAAACGCCTTCGCTGTCATGGCCCACCCGATTGACCAAAAGCACATAAGCTTGGTTTTCAATGGCACGCGCCTTGGCCAAGGTCTGAAACGCCTCCTTGCGCGAGGCGGGCCAGTTGGCGGCCACAATCAGCACGTCGTAGAGGAAGCGGCCGTTTTCGTAGCGGTTGCGGCAGCTGAGGGGGAAGCGCAGGTCGTAGCAGGTGCGCAGCAGGAAACGCCATCCCTTGTAGGTGACCACGCAGCTTTGCGTGCCGGGGGTGTACAGCTCCGTTTCGCCGCCCATGCGGAAAAGGTGGCGCTTGTCGTAATGCAGGCTTTGTCCGGGGTCCGTCCACAGCAGGCGGTTGTAGGCCTTCCCGTTCTCCTGTATGCTTAATCCGGCCACGATGGCGGTGTTTTTGCGTTCCGCCCATTGGCGGAAAAAACGGCTGCTTTCC
Source organism: Bacteroidales bacterium (assembly GCA_017613015.1). Taxonomy (GTDB): domain Bacteria; phylum Bacteroidota; class Bacteroidia; order Bacteroidales; family WCHB1-69; genus UBA1195. The sequence continues at coordinate 27,131 of JAGAEQ010000087.1, forward strand.
CCGTCCGGGCTTTCCGCGCATTCAAGGCTGCGAGGCTGGAAACCGCTGATGCAGGTCTCCGGAAACGCTACAAGGTCACAGTTTTCCGGAAGCTCAAGGAAGGCCGCTTCGTAGTGTCGACGGTTGGCTTCCGCTTGGTTCCACGCGATGTCCGTCTGGTAAAGCAGGCAGTGCAGGTCTTCCATGTTCAGCGGGATATTTGGTGTTGGTTCAAGGCGGCGTGGTAGCGTTGGGCGTTGCGGGCATGCTCCGCCGCACTGGCGGTGAAGCGGTGGTAGCCGGAAAAATCCTCTTTGGCGCACATGTACAGGTAGGGGTGGTGTTCGTAGTTCAGCACCGCGTCAATGGCGGCAATGGACGGCATGCGGATGGGGCCGGGCGGCAGCCCGGTGTGCCGGTAGGTGTTGTAGGGGGATTCGATTTCCAAATCACGGAACAGCAGCCTTTTCCTTCCGAAATCGCCCAGCGCGAATTTGACGGTCGGGTCCGATTGCAGCGGCATATCTTTTTGCAAACGATTGATATACAGTCCTGCAATGCGCGGCTGCTCGTCGGGGCGGAAGTTCTCTTCCTCCACAATGGAGGCCAGCGTCATGACTTCCTGCGGGGAAAGGGACAGCGCTTCCGCTTTCCGCAGGCGGCTTTCGTTCCAGAAACGCAGGTATTCCCGGTGCATGCGCTGCACAAATTCCGGAACGGAGGTGTTCCACCAGCATTCGTAGGTGTTGGGAATGAAAAGGCAGATGGCGGTTTCGGGCCGCAGGCCGTAGCGGGCGAGGGTGGAGTCGTCCGTCAGGTAGCGCAGCAGGTCGGCGGAATCCATTTCCAGTTGCCGGGAAATGCGTCCGGCTACATCGGGTAAGGTGTGCAAATTGTTGAATTTCAGTCTTACCGCGTCTTGGGCCCCGGAACGTAGCCGGGAAGTCAGGGTGTAGTTGTCGCAAGCGGCGGGGAGAAGGTAGCGGCCGGGTTTCAGGTGTCCGGGCAGTTTCCGCCAGCGGGCGACGGCTTGGAAACTCCGCAAATGCACCAAGGCGTCGGAGGTGTCCAATTGGTGCAGCAAATCGTCAAAACTGGAACCGGTATGGACGTACAGGCAGACCGGCGCTTTTTCCGGATACACGTTGGGGGCGAACAGCATGCGGTAGAAGGTCGCCGCGCCGCCTATGGCGAGGCAAAATAGCATCAGGCAAGGCAGCAGCCACCGCAGGAGTTTTTTTTTCATAATCAATAAAAAATGCGTTGCAACAGATAAGTGTCCTCCCATTCGGTCCCGGAGCGTTGCTCCCAGACTTTGAGGCAGCCGCTGCGCAGGAAGCCGTGTTTTTCGAACAGCCGCAGGCTGGGGAGGTTGGATGCGTCAATGTGGCAGTATACCTGTTTGAGGTGCAGCACTTCCGTGGCGTAGTGCAGCAGCAGCGTCAGGGCCTCCGAGGCGTAGCCCCGTTGCCGGAACCCCTTGCGTACAAGTATGCCGACGGCGGCGCGGCGGTTGGCCGGATGGAAGTCGAACAGGTCGATGCACCCGATGCTTTCCCGGGTTTCGTTCAGGCAAATCATCAGGCGGAGCTGCTTGAGCGTGTAGATGTCCTGGCTGCCGCAGCTGAGCACGTATTGTTCCATGGTGTGGCGGGAGAACGGCATCTGCGTGTCGCTGACCTTCCAGTTGTCCAAATCGTTTTCCATGTCGTAGAGGGGGTCAATATCCTCTAACTCAATGGCTCTCAAAAAAATATCCTTTCCTTGCATCATGCCCTGAATTCTTTGCTGAGCAGTTCCTTCAACGCCTGGGGCGTGATGTGCTCGTGAATGATGCCGTTGGTGCAGTAGGAAATGTGTCCGGTCTGTTCGGAGACAATGATGGTGATGCAGTCGGTGTTTTCCGTCACCCCGATGGAGGCGCGGTGGCGCAGCCCCAGGTAGGACGGGATGTTCCCCTTTTGGGAAACCGGCAGTATGCAGCGGGCCGCCACCATTTCCCGGTTGCGGATAATCAGGGCGCCGTCGTGCAAGGGCGTGTTTTTGAAGAAAATGGTCTCGATGAGTTCGCGGGAGATACGGGCGTGTATGGGTTCCCCCGTCTTGACGATGTCGTCCAAAGGATTTTCCCTTGTCAGGACGAAAAGGGCGCCCGTCCGGCTTGCCGCCATGTTTTGGCAAGAGAGGACTATCTCATTGATTTCCTGTTCGCTATAGTTTCCTCCCTCCTCTTTTTGCAGCATGATGTTCTTCAAAAAATTGTTTTTTCCTATGAAAAGGAAGAAATTGCGGATTTCCGGCTGGAAAATCACAATCAGGGCGATGACGCCCACGCCTAAGAACTGCCCCAGTATTTCCGACAGCATGTCCATGTGGAAAAGCACCACCAATTTCCACAGAATGTAGAAAAACAGTATGCCGAAAAAGATATTGACGGCGGAGGTGCCCTTCAGCCATCGGAACAGAAAGTATAGCAGCAGACCTACAAAAAAGATGTCCAGAATGTCCGCTAGTCCGAAAGGAAGAAAATGGATGAGGTTCAACATATAAGGCTATTTCTTTACCGGTTTGTACCGGGCGTTTTTCAATACGATCTGCGGGTCTTTCTCTTCAAACAGTCCGGCCAGATCACTGTCTTTGTTCTTGGCCATCCAGGCCCTGCATATCTGCCAGCCTATCCAGCTGCCGATGTTCCCCGGGGACTGCTTGCCGAAAAAGGCGGTGAAGGGCGCTTCGCCCACCAGTTTGCGGGAAACCAGATTGTCATTGGAATACAGGTAGTTCTTCTCGATGAGAAAACTCCACACGTCGTATTCGTAAGTCTGTATCCACGCCAGCTGCTCCCTGGTGTAGCCGCAAATCAGCGAGTCGGGGGTGTCGGGAAGCGCGATTTCCGCGAACATCCACCGCTTGCCTTCCAAAATCATGTCGTCTAAAATGCTGACGGAGGCGTTGTTGCTGTGTATCACCTGATAGGACAGGGCTTTCATGCAGTCGGCCAGCAGGTATTCCTTGGCAAGGCGGCGACGGATGAAGAGCGGCAGGATTTCACCTAACTGCTTGTAATAGTGGTAGTCCTTGCCCATGTACATGTCCAATGAAATGATGAGCACGGAATCCACGTAGATGATAGGCGTTTCGTAGCTCAGGCCGGAAATGATGGTGTAGATGCGGGGAATGCGCATGTCCGGGAAAAGGAGGCGCAAGCGGGCGAAAGCGTCTTGAAAGGCTTGCTCCACATCGGACATGTCCGCGTACTTTTCCTGCACCTCTTTGTACAAACGTCTGTTAATAGGGTCGTTCAGATAGGCTTTCAGTTGGGGGACGGAAGGCTCGTCGCCCAAAAAGAAGGCGTAGTTGCGTTGCAGGCTGTCCAGGCTTTTCTCCAAATTCTCCTGCGGCAGGCTGAACAGTGCCTGGTCGTAGCGGTAGATGTGCACCGGATGCTTATCCTCGATTTTCTTGAGCTCCCGCGGGTTCACCTTGGGCTGATGGTCGGGCGTTTTTTTTCCGCATCCCGCGAAACAGCAGGACACAACGGCCATCAGGCAGATGCCGAGAAAGCGGAGAAGTTTTTTTCGGTTAATACGCTCCATAGCTGAACGGGCTTTCAAAATCTTTGAAAAATGGGGAGACCTTGTCCTTGTCGGAAATGACGGGCTCGCTGATGCCCCATTCCACATGGATGTCGGGGTCGTTCCAGCGGATGGCCCCTTCCGAATCCTTGTTGTAGTAGGCGGTGGTCTTGTATTGGAAAATCGTGTGCTCCTCCAAGGCCACGAAGCCGTGGGCGAAACCGGCTGGAATCCAGAACATATTGTTTTTTTCTGCGGAAAGCACCTCCGAAACGTATTTTCCGTAAGTCGGGGAGCCTTTGCGTATGTCCACGGCAACATCCAGCACGCTTCCCGTCACCACGCGGACCAGTTTGCCTTGGGCGAAGGGCGGTTTCTGGAAATGCAGGCCGCGAATCACATTTTTGGCGGAGAGGGACTGGTTGTCCTGCACAAAATCGGCGTGCAGCCCGGCGGCTTCCCACTGCTTTTTGTTGTAACTTTCAAAAAAATAACCCCTTGCATCGCCGAAAACTTTCGGCTGTATGACTTTCAGCTCGGGGATGGCGGTATTGATGATTTCCATGTCAGGCGGCGAATTTTTTACGAAAAATCAGTGAAACAATGATGTAGCAAATCGTAATGAGAGGGATGGCTGCCAAATCAAACACAAACAGCAACGCGACACACAATAAGAGGAAAAGGTAGCGGTGCAGGTTTTCCTTCCATTTCAGGTTCTTGAATTTCAGCGAGAAAAGCGGAATATTGGAAAGCATCAGCAGGCTTATGAGCAGGCAGGCGGTGTAATTGACAAAGTAGGGGAGTTCAGCAAAAAACAGGGATAGCAGGGTGAATGCCGCCAGAGGAATAGGCAGTCCTCTGAAATTTTCGGTCTGTCGCTTGTCCAAGTTGAATTTGCCGAGGCGCAAGGCACCAGCTGCGACAAAAATGGCGTAAATGGCAAATGGTATGACCAGTATGCCATGTGTTTGTGTTGAAAAAATAAATGAGGGCGCTCCTTCGGCAAAGTAAGGGGCGGTTTGCCCGACGTCCGTAATGTAGAGAATAAAGGCCGGAGCCACCCCGAAGGAGACCAGATCGGAAAGGGAATCCAGCTGCTTGCCCAGTTCCGACTTCACATGCAGCATACGTGCCGCCAGACCGTCGCAGAAATCGAACAGCAGGGCAAGGCAGAGCATCAGTATGCTATCCATGAACTGGTTCTGGCTGGCAAGCGCAATGGCGGTGACTCCTGAGACAAGGTTCAGCAGTGTTATGCAGTTCGGAATATGCTTCTTCATTCGTCAAAAAGGTTAAGGGTGCCGTTCTTTGAGGGGATGGAAACACCCAGATGTTTGTAACTCAATTCAGTGGCCTCCCTTCCACGGGGCGTGCGCACCAGGAATCCCTCCTGGATCAGGAAAGGCTCGTACACCTCCTCGATGGTGCCGGCATCCTCGCCCACCGCC
>JAGAEQ010000007.1 GCA_017613015.1 Bacteroidales bacterium
CAGCTTGTCCTGCAGAGTGTTGGTCTCGGTCATCATGTCAAACATGCGGATACCGGCGGCCACCAGACCCGGAGCCATGGAGTTGGAGAACAGGTAAGGACGGGAACGCTGGCGCAGCATGTCGATGATTTCCTTACGTCCGGTGGTGAAGCCGCCCATGGCGCCGCCGAAGGCCTTGCCGAGGGTTCCGGTCAGGATTTCGATTTTCCCGCGCAAATTGTAATGTTCGGTGACACCACGGCCCGTATGTCCGACCACACCGGCGGAGTGGCTTTCGTCCACCATCACCATGGCGTTGTATTTCTGTGCCAGTTCGTAAATCTTGTCCAAGGGGCAGACATTGCCGTCCATGGAGAAGACACCATCGGTGACAATCAGGCGGAAACGGCATTTCTGCGCATCTTTCAGCTGTTGCTCCAAATCGGCCATGTCGGCGTTGGCGTAACGGAAACGCTGCGCCTTGCACAAACGCACGCCGTCAATGATGGAAGCGTGGTTCAGCGCATCGGAAATGATGGCGTCCTCAGCGGTCAGCAGGGGTTCGAACACACCGCCGTTCGCGTCAAAGCAGGCAGCGTACAGAATGGTGTCCTCAGTGCCGAAAAAGTCAGCGATTTTCTTTTCCAGCGTTTTATGCAAATCCTGGCATCCGCAGATAAAACGGACGGAAGCCATACCGTAGCCACGAGCGTCCATGCCTTCCTTGGCGGCCTTGATCAGTTCCGGATTGTCGGCCAGTCCCAGGTAGTTGTTGGCGCAAAAATTCAGGCATTTTTTGCCGCCCACCATGATTTCGGCGCCTTGGGCGCTTTCAATGACACGTTCGTGCTTGTACAGGCCGTCCGCTTCGATTTGGGCCAGTTCCTTTTTCAGGTATTCTTGAAAATCAGTATACATAATATGAAGTTTTTTAAATTTCCTTTCGTTAGCAAAAACGTGCAAAGGTAGCATATTTCTGAATACCTTGTAAAAAAAGCGGCGTTTTTTTTTAGGGCAGGCCCCTGCCGGAAACAGGCATAAGAAAAAACAGGGATTGGCTTTACCGCACCAGGGTCACGCTGCCGTGCAGGTGAATGTCGCCGGTGCCGGAAACGGGCTTGGCCGACACCACCCAGAAATACACGCCTTCGGAAGCCGCACCGCCCGTTGCAGTCTGGCCTCTCCACCAGAAATCCTCCTGGGTATAGTCAGGGCAACGCCCTTTTTCGCCCCCATTGCAGAAACGCTGCCACACCACCGAGCCCCAACGGTTGTATATGGTCATTTCAAAGGCGTCGAAATAGCCGCCCACACGCAAGGGCGTGAAGTGGTCATTGATTCCGTCCCCGTTCGGGGAGAACACGTTGGGGAAGCTGATGAACTCCGTGACCATCAGGTCATGGGAAACAGAATCCGCACAGCCGTTGGTGTCCCGTATGAACATAAAGGTATGCTGCAAACCGGAGACGGAAAGGTAGGCATGCTCCGTCTGCGCCAGCTGCGCGCCACTCAGGCTGTCCCCGTCGCCGAAACGCCACAAGCGATAGTCTATGGGCGCGTCGCCTGTGACAGACTGGTCTGTAAACCAAGCTTTTTCACCGGTTTGTATACCTTGTTGCATTTGGTCGGTAATGTCCTGCCCTTCCCGGTCCTTGATACGGTATTCGGCGTCAGGCGAGCGGAAAATCCGGATGAGAACGGTGTCGGGATAGCGTTGGACGCAATGCGCCGGAGAATAGGTGAGCAGCAGGAAGCCGGGATAGGCGCCGCTGCGGTCATACGGATGCGCCGCCGGATTCTCCGAGCTGCGCGTACCGTCGTGGAAGAGCCATTCCAAGGCCTCCACGTCGCTGCGGAGCGAGTCGGTGGCGTACACCGTCACCACTTCGTCACAAGCCGTGGTGTCTTGGTGCGTGATGCGGACAACGGGAGGGGCCGGCACCCGGAGACGCAAGGTGTCCTGCGCCGCGCAATGCCTTATGCCAGTGCGCATCACCACGGTGTAGAAACCCGCGCTGTCGTATTGCGTATTGCCGTGGAAAACCCCACGGTCCGTGCGGCCGTTGCCGTAATCCCACACCACCGAGTCTAAAGGGCCCATGTCGGCCGGTTGGAGGTTTCCCTCCGCCTCCGTCGTATGGTTGCGGAAGGTGCAGGGCTGGCCGAGGCAGACCAAGGTGTCACCCGAGATGAGCGGTGTCAGCCGCACAGCATAAATGGTGTCTTCGCCAAGGTATTTCCGGACGCAGCGCACCATGGTCCCGGAAGCGTCCTTCGTCCAACGGACCATTTCCATGGAAGGGATGAACTTGCCGGGGGTGCGGTAGGTGTAGGAAAACACCTGTCCCGGTGCGGAAACCTGCACATACTCCCCGCTTCCGTCCCCGTAAACCAGCCGGACGGAATCCGCCGGATGCAGCAGCGTCACCGCGAAATCCACCTGCAAGGGAAGGCAGCCCTCCGCAGGCGCAATGGTGAAGAAGCCGTCCGCCCCTTCCACGCGGACGTATTCCGGCTTGACTATCGTATCTGTACAGCCGAAGGCGTCGGTGACAATCAGCGTCACGTCGTAGCGGCCCGGATGCGAATACACAAAGGTCGGGGTTTTCCCCAACACATACACCGTGTCGTCCCTGTCCGCGAACAGCCACTCGTACTTTACAATACGTCCTCCGGCATAGCCCGGCTCGGCGGTCGAATCGGCGAAATCCACTCTGTGGTCGGGACAAGGCGCCACGGGATTGGTGGAGGTGAAATCAGTTTTCGGCTTGTGGATGAAAATAGAGTCGGTGAAAGAGCTGGTGCATCCCGAAACGGAATCATACACAAACAAATCCACGCGGACATAGCAGGCGGAATCCACATCAAAGGCGGCGGAAATCCGGGTGCGCCCGTTCACTTCCTTCGGGGTCTTGTACAGGTATTTCCCGTTATTGATCAGCCATCGGTAGGTCAGGCTGGCGTTGCTCCCGGCCGAGCTGACCTTGGCCTGGAGTTGCAGCTGTTCCTTGTTGCAGGCCTCGTAGCGGTTGCCGTTGGGAGACCATGAGACATTGAAGCTCTTGATGAAAATCTGTTTTTTCACCACAAGGGCGCTGTCGCAGTCCTTTTCGTTGGTGACACGCAGCATGACATCGTAATACCCTCCGTTACGGAAAGTATAATAGGGGTTGCGGTTGGTGTCGCTCCTTCCGCCAGCATTCCACAGGTAGCGAATGATTTTGTAATTGTCGTAGGGATACATGGTTTCACCGTCTCCGAAAAACTGCACGGTGTCTCCGGCGCAGGCGGTGCCCGGCGTTTGGATAAGCGGGGAGCTCTTCGGATAAACATGGACAATCTGGCTGTCGGCATACTGGCAGGTATTGCTTTTGGGCATGTAGTCGACCTCCACCGTGTCCCCCGGCCCTACCGTTGGGACCACTTCGTAAGCCGTTCGCCCCGACATCCGGAAAAGATAGTCCCCGGGTTCCCGGAAAACAGCGCCGACCGGATAGCGCACCGTACCGTAGCCGGAAGGGGAGACGGAATCCAAATAGGTTTCATGGGGCCGGTAGCCGACAAGAATGACGGTGTCCGAATTTCCCCGTTTTTCCTTGTAGGAAACCCACCAGTCCGTCAAGGCCGATCCGCTGGTGGTGGAATCGCGGAAAACCAAGGTGTCTCCGGTGCACACTTCCGTGTCGCTGACAAACAGTTCCGGTTCCATCAGCAGTATTCTCACGGAAACATATTGTGTGTCGTAACAAACCCTGCAGCGGTTGTACATGCCCCTGATTCCCGTGCTGTCGGTGTTGATGGCCACCAGCGCGACACGGCGTTTTCCTTTGCCGTTGTGCATATAGGAGCCGTTCTTGAAGGTGTAGGTCGCGGTGTCCCTGTGAGAGGTGTCCCCTATCCAAAAGTGCCCAAAAAGCTCGGAAGTGTCGTTGCCGAAAAACCATATCCGCTCCGTAGACGCATAGGATTGGTCGTCAAAACGTATGGTGGGAAAAGAGCAGAACACACTATTGATCGGCACATCCGTGCCTATGCCGCTTTCGGCATTCGGCGGCACAACCACAGGCGGGCACATATAAGCCACCGAATCCAGTTTATACGGTTTGCCCGGACAATAATTGAAATACGGCACCAGCCATAAAGATGAGACATAACCGGTGTCCCTCGGGGTCAGGGCGGTGTTTTTTCCGATGCCAATCTGGGCCCCATTGAAAGAGCGTTCGCCATTCTGCCCCCCAGCCGCGACAAGGGAGTCGATGATGGAATCGTTGAGGGTGGAACCGGCAAACCACCACCATTCGTCAGCCGCCTCGGAAAGCGGATACCAGTCTTGGCGTTGAGGGTCATAATACATGGAATCCCACGCATGCACCGACAGGAAAAAGTCGGATTTGCACTTTATGCCCAAGCTGTCATACGTAAAATAGCATTTGGGCGGCACCCCGACCCGCAGTTTCTTATTCGGGTTCCGAAGCGTGTCCGTGCAGCCCTGACGGGTGGTAACCACCACATAGGGATAATACTCGCCAACGTTCTGGTACACATGCGTTGCCATAGCGGACGCATTGACTGTGGTGTCCCCGTCCCCCCAATGCCATTCGCAACGGACCAGATTGGTCGCCGGGGAGGACCAGGTGTACAAACTGTCCGGATCCGAAGAATAGTGCGGCTTCAGCACCGCCGTGGCCACATAGGGAAGGCAGCCCCCAAGGGTATAGGAAAAATCAAAAATCTGGTCCAACGGACTGATGCGCACCCTGCACTCCACTCCGGAAAGGGGGCAGCCGTCAGGGGTGGTGAAAAACGCCTTTATCCGGTGGTACAAGCTGTATTGCCCGAAAACATGGGAAACGGAATCCCCCAGCACATTTCCCTGCCCGTCGTTGAATTTCCACAAGGAGAGGCCGGCCTGCTGAGAAACCGAATCGTAAACGGTTTTGTTCACAAAGGAAATCGGACCGTTAGGGTCACAGAAATCCTCGTCATAAATCAGCACCTGCGGCCGGATGACGGCGGTGTCTATCACCCGGATGTACCGCTGGAGCCTCACCGTGTCGGCACACCCGATACGGTGCTGAAAAATAACCCTAAGGTCGTAATACCCTGGGACTTGTATGGTCGGTTTGTATTCCGTGCCCATTTTCTCATAAATGTGTCCGGCCCCGTCGGAAAGCGTCCAGCGGTAATACGAAGCACCCGTCCCTGTCAGCGTCAGCGAGGCGGGGACATTGCAAAGCACCGTGTCGGAAACGATGTAGCCCGGCTGGAACAGGTTGAGGGACACATGCGCCCGCTTGACCAAGGTGTCGTTGCAGCCGTTGGCCGCCTTCGCCACCAAGGTGATGTCGTAATCCCCGTAACCAAACTCGTGAACAGGCTGAAAATCCGAAGAGGTGGTGCCGTCGTCAAAAAACCATTCGTAAGCCGCCGCGCCTTGGGAGGCATTGACAAAACCCACGTTCTTCCTGTCGCTCAACTGCATAATGCACAGCAGCGAATCCGGCGTATAAAAGGCCGCCTTCGGCTTGGGCTTGACATAGACAGAAACATTCCCCGCATCCACCGTGACGCAGCCCATGGTGTCCGTGACCCGCAGCACCGGCTGGTACAGACCGGAAATCGTGTACGGATGCACCGGATGGCGGGCCGTATCCGTGAAACCGTCCTTGAAGTCCCAGGAAACCAGGCTCACCCCTTCCACGGAAACAATGCGGGAAGTGAAAGCCACCGGAAAACCGGGGCAGACCGAATCCGGCGAGGCCGTGAAGGAAATGACCGGACCGGTGGAGGTGTGGATATAGCGGTTATAAACGGTATCGCGGCTGGAACCGTCGGAGAAACTCACTTTCAGCCGGACCGAGTACCGGCCTGCGGAAGTGTAGGTGTGCACCGGATGCTGCTTGTCGGAATGCACGGAACCGTCCCCGAAATCCCATTCCCAAGCCGTCACCGTCGCGGGAAAGGAGCTTTGGTCGGTGAAAGACACGATGAAAGGGACGCAGCCGTTGGCGCGATCTGCAGAGAAACGCACCTGCGCAAAGGAAAAGCCGCAGCTCCCGGCGATGAAAGCCGCCAGCAAAACCCATCTTTTTATTCCCTTCTGCATGCGCCTCTTTTTCAAATGTGCAAAGATACGCCTAATCGGCCTTGTTTTTTATATATAGACGTAAAAAATCGGGAAAAAGTTACCTCCGCCCCGGCGCATACCCCCAAAAAAACGCTTTTGCCACAGCGGAATGTCCGCACAAAAACCGAAGAGGGCGTCCGGAACGGCATCCGGACACCCTCTAAACGGACGGAAAAAGCCTTTTCCTATTTTACCCTGCCGGGATACACTTTCAAGGCTTCTTCAAGGCACTTCATAGCAGCCTGCAAGTCGCTTACTTTCAAGCAGTAGCTGATACGCACCTCGTTCTTTCCCTTGTCCGGCGCCGAATAGAACCCGGTGGCCGGAGCCAGCATGACGGTTTGGCTTTCATAGGAGAATTCCTCCAGCAGCCAACGGCAGAAACGGTCGGAATCGTCAATGGGAAGGCGTGCCACCGCATAGAAAGCGCCTTTCGGTTTCGGGCAGAAGCAGCCCGGCATGTTATTGATGGCTTCCACGATGCAGTTGCGACGGGCAATGTATTCCGCCAGCACCGCATCAAAATACTCCTTGGGCGTATCCACGGCGGCTTCCGTGAAATACTGGCCGAAAGAAGGCGGGCTCAAACGCGCCTGGGCGAATTTCATAGCCGTGGCGTACACATCCTTGTTCTTGGTGACAAACATACCGATACGGGCGCCGCAGGCACTGTAGCGCTTGGACACGGAATCCAGCAGGATCACGTTCTGCTCTATGCCCTGAAGGTTCATGACGGAGCACACTTTCTCGTTGTCGTAGGCGAATTCGCGGTACACCTCGTCCGAGAACAGGAAGAGGTCGTATTTCTTCACTATGCCCGCCAAGGTCTCCAGCTCTTTCTGGGAATAGAGGTAACCCGTCGGGTTGTTGGGGTTGCAAATCATGATGGCCTTTGTCTTCGGCGTAATCACTTTTTCGAACTCCTCAATGGGAGGAAGCGCAAAACCGTTGTCAATGACGGAGACAATGGGTTTGACCACCACCCCGGCGGTTTTGGCGAAGCCGTTGTAGTTCGCGTAGAAAGGCTCCGGAATAATCACTTCGTCACCGGGATCCAAGCAGGCGTTGAAAGCGAACTGTATGCCTTCGGAACCTCCGTTGGTGATGATGATTTCATCGGGCGTGACCTTGATGTTGAACCGCTGGTAGTACTCCACCAGTTTCTCACGGCAGGAAAGGTAACCCGCCGAATGGGAATAGGCCAGCACACCGATATCCTTGTGCTGCAATGCGTCAATGGCGCCTTTGGGCGTTTCGATATCCGGCTGTCCGATATTCAGATGATACACTTTGACACCCCGCTGTTTGGCCGCATCCGAGAACGGCACCAGCTTCCGTATGGGGGAAGAGGGCATCGACATTCCTTTTTGTGAAATTTTTGGCATGATGTATTGAATTTGTAAAGTTTTTATAATAAGCGTTTTATTTTAACAATGGTTTTTTCAGCACCAGCACCTCGAACACACTGTAGGCGACATAAAGCGCCATGAAATTCATCCCGAAACGCAGCATGTCGGAAGGACGGACCACGGCATACACCACCAGCAGTCCCAGAAACAGAAACCATTTGACGGTGGTGGCCACCAAGTAGCGGCGGATGAACTGCTTTTCCATGTCCATCAGGTCCTTTTTCATCGCATCCGCGTCTTTTTCAGCGTCCCGCGTATACTCCAGCCGACGGGCGTCCGTGTGCAGCACCAAGGCGTGCGTCCCCGCCATGATAAGCAGAAACAGCACAATCAGATGCAGGCAGAAGGGCGACAGCAGAAAATCCCAGCAATAATGGAACAGGATGAACACCGCCAGCACCGCCGTGGTGAACAGCAATAGTCTTTTGATGTATTTGATATACAATGTTTTAAACATACTCTTCTATTTTTTTCGGATAAAATCGCGCAAACTGCTGTACAGGGCCAGAAACACGCCGCCTATGGTCAGCACCACGGTGAAAACCGGGAATTTCAAAGCCAACCAACGGTCTAAACGCACGCCGCCGTAGGCGAAAACCCCGCAGATGGCCATCATCTGGAAAGCCATGCTGCTGTACCTCGCGTACTGGTCCGCCGCTTTGTGGAATTTTTTTCCGGACGTTTCCATGCTATTGCTCCGGTTCGGAAGCGTTTTGAACGTTCAACATGCTGCAATGCCCTGTATACAAGGCTCCCGGCTCAATGGTAATCCGGTTGATGCGGATGTCGCCGCACACTTCGGAAGTCTCCCGCATCACCAAGTGCTCGTGGGCCAAAATGTTGCCTTTCACTTTTCCGAAGACCTCGCAGTCCTTGCATTCAATGTCGCCTTCGATGTAACCCGTCGGTCCGATGACCACTTTCAGCTTGGAGGAAAAACGGCCCAGCACCGTCCCGTCCAGATGGAAATCCCCATTGGACTCCACATCGCCGTGAATCACCGTTCCGTTCCCCACTATATTGACACTGTTCGGGCCTTCGTTTTCTGCTTTGTTTCCCATATTTTTGTTATTTATCTGACACTCAAATAATATTTTTCGAAAAATTCGGCGTACTCCGGACGTTTTTTCTTCTGTTTGAAGAAAAGGGTATAGTTCTGGTCGGAGATAACGTACACCTTCACGTCCTTGCGCTTGTTGATTTCACCAAAAAACTCCTCGTTCTTCTTCAACTGGAAATAGTATTCCATCGCCTTGGCCTTGTTTTCAAAACGCGAAACCGTGACCATTTGCGTGGTGTTGTCAATATAGAAATTGGAGACATCAAAGGTGTTCAGCCGGAAATACTCCTTGTTGAAATTCGCGATATTGACCTTCAACTGGTTCATCTTCACATCCTTTATATCGACAAGAATGATGACGAAGTGGAAACGCGAATCTTCGTAGACATACTGCTTCTCCTCCTCTGCGGGTTTCTCCGCGCCAGCGCCGCCGCTGTTCTCCTTGGGCTTCGGCGCCCTCGAACGCAGCACCGCCTCCAGAATGCCGGAAGCCAAGGTGTCCACCGCTGTCGCAGGGAACTGGCGGCACACCGCCTTCATGCCCACCTCCAAAGTGTCCACGCCGTACAGCCGCCCCTTGGCGTAGGCCTGCAAATAAAACAGCCGGGAGCGTATCTGCGGATCGACAAACTGTTGCAAACCTATGGCGCACTGGCGGTTCAGCTCCTTGTACTGCTGGTTCTCATACAAAGGATAGGTTTGGGCATAGAACGCCTCCGCGTCCTTTTTCTGCGAAGCCAGTTTCTCAAAATACTGCGGGTCCCGGATAATCATGGCGTATTCGCTTTCCGGGAAACGGGTGAAAATCTCCTTTTTGTAATAGTTCGCCTTAACGCTGTCCTTTTTCTCCATATACGCCCGGTACAGCAGGTAGCAGGCGGAGGGGTACAGCTTGTGGTCCGGGAAGCGGTCCGCGAGGGAGGTCCACTGCGCGATGGCTTTCCCCTGGTCAAGCAAATCGTCCTCGTAGGTAAAGCCGGAATTGTACAAGGCAAAGGCAATGCGGTTGTTGGACGAGTCTATGGCCTCCGGCGTAAACGGCACGTCCTGCGTATAATAGGCCGGATCCGTGGGATCGGTCACCCGGCTGCCCGCCGCCGCCTTGCCCGCTTTGACCGGCAGGGTGTCCCCGGAAGCGGAATCCAGCGTTTCCGACTCTTCCGCATCCATCATCTGGACCATGCTGTTCTTGTCGCTCAAAAACCAGTTGTCCTCCAGCACACGCGGCCCCCATTCCTTGCGGAATTGCAGCTCCCCTGCCTTCACTTGGGTGGGGTTGTAGAAGACCCATGCGCTCTTTTTGCCATTGCTGTTGGCTTTCTTCACGTCCTGCATCAGCGCCTGCCGGGCCTCCTCGTCGGCGATGCGCTCTTTTTCCCGCTGGCGGTAAGCCTCAATGGAGGACTGCACATAGGCTTCCCTCTCCTCCTCCGTCATGCTGGCGATGTGTTGCAGGCTGTCCTCCGTCTTGACGCACATCAAATCGGCGACCAGCTCTTTCAGCACCTGTGCCCGGTGGTAGATGCCGCCCCGGTTGGGGAAGGAGGCCGGAAGCACCCTAAGCAGGGTGTCGTAGTACCGCTGCGCCTCCTCAAACGACTGGCGGGCGAAATAGTATTCGGCCAGTTCCAAGGAGGACATGGCTTTCTGGTAAGGGTTGCTGATGCTCCAGAACACGGAAGCCTCCAGATTGCGTATGCCCGCCACCGTGTCGGAGCGGTAGAAATCCGTCTGCGCCAAGGCATAGAAAATCTGGTCCCGGTATTCGTCATTGCGCGGATCCTTCAGCAGTTTTTGCAGCCGCTGCTTGGTCTCGGCCTTCTCAATGCCGCACAGGGCCTCGTTCAAGGTGGCGTTGAAAGCCATTTCATACGGGGGCGAGCGGCGGATGACTTTGGCGTAATAGGCCCGGGCCTCGTCAAACTGCCCCAGCTCCTGGTTCAGCTGGGCGTAGATGAACATGCAACGGGTCTTGAAGCTGCGGTTCATCCAACGGTGGGAAAGCAGCTCGTTCATGTAAACGGAGGCCTGCTCGTAATTCTCCTGACGGATGAGTTTGTCGGTGTACACCGCCTCCCAATGCTGCTTCTGCCGCTGGTTTTTGGTCACGCCCATTTCGGGCTTGATCAGCTCCAGACTCTCCTCCGCATCCAGCAACTGATTCTGGCAGAGAAGGGTGCGGGCTTTCCAGGTATAGGCATCTGGACAGGAGTTGGTGTTTTTGTACGATTGTATCAGGTAGGAGAAAATACGGTTGGCGTCCAAGTAATCCTGACGGTAGAAATACGCCTTGCCCATCAGCAGGTAGACCTCGTCCATGTAGATGTTTTTGTCCTCCCCTTTGATGAACATGGTATGCTTGGCGATGGCTTTGGAACATTTTTCTATGGTTCTGTCCCATTTCGGAGACTGCGACTGCGCGTCCACTTTGGAGGGATAGGCATAGACCGGAAGGATGCCGGTATAGTTGTCCCGGGTGGCTTTGTCCAAGGCCTGCGCCCCTTCCTTAAAACTTTCGTTTCCGTTGAAAAACACATTGAAACGGGTGTTCACCGCATGGTGGAACTTGTTCAGGAAAGCGTCCTTGTTGGTCGCACACGAGGAAAACACGCCCGCGCACGCCAGCAACAACCCATACGCAACCCATTTCAACCGTTTCATCAAAACCCAGTTATCGATTATTATTACCGTTCAGGTATGATATAACGGATTCTGATGAATTATATTGTAAAAAAAGGCATTTATTTTTTCGAAGCCTCCTTTATCGCCTTGTCCATGCGGCGCACTCCCTCGTTGGTCAGCATGCCGCGCATGGCGGGATAAATGGTGTTGTGGAAAATTTCAGCCGGGGGATATTTGAAAAACATGGTCTCGCTGTCGGAAGCGACCAAAAAGACGTATTTCAGCATGTATGAAAGCATTACGTCCGTTTGGATGTCCGTGCGCATGTAGCCGTTGTCCATGCTTTCCCTGATAAGTGCCAGCAGGTACTCCTTGACGCGGGCAATCACCGGATTCACCTGTTCGCTGTACAAATCCGGGTAATGACGCTGCACCTGTATCAGGAAGCGGCTGGGCTTTCCGAAGAAGGCCATCATATTTGCATACAAAGAATTATACATGCACTCCATCAGACGCTCCTTTTTCGGCACCACCAAATCCGGACGGTTCCTCAACAAGCAGGCGAGACAGGCTCGCACCAAATCCGTCTTGTCCTCAAACTGCTCGTAAATAGTGCGTTTTGAAACCCTTATCTGGTGAGAGATCTCATCCATGGTAGTCCGCAGTCCGTTTTCCATGAAAATGTCCAAAGCCCGCTGAATAAAAACCTCTTTTGCTAATCCTTTTCTTGCCATATTCAAAAAGATAAATAATTGAATCTTATTGAAAAGCAATTATCATGCCAAACCGCAAAAGGAAAAGCGCCTACCACGTCCGGGGCCCATAAGACAGGTGTCTGTAAGGGGGTTCGCCCTATTTGTCCGCCGCCGCACGGACGGCTGAAAGGCCCGCAAACAAGGCCGCGATGACAGCGGTCCACAGCAATTGAGGCAGCAAACCCGTACCGAAGACCGCCGTTCCCGGAAACGTGATCGCCACCACTACCGCCTTGGCGGCATAGTACACCGCCTTGCTCAGCACGATAGCGGCAAGCATGGAAAGGAAAACAGAGCGCAAAATCCGGCGCAGCCCGAAGAAAAACGCGACATTGGCCACCAGCTCCACGAGCATGAGGACGCATTTGTACCCGGCCGGATGCCCGGAAACCAACAGGGAGAACAGGGGCAGCGTCACCGCCAGAAAGTAGGTGTTGCCGCGGGGCAGCGCCATCAGCAGACCGACCAGCAGCACCATGCGCATGGGCTCCAAACGGTAGAGCGGCCACGCGAAGGCATGCGCCAAAGCCGGAAGGGCGTAGGCCACGGCAAACAGCAGGAGGTTGATGCCGGCAATTCTCGCCACAGCGGAAACAGAAAGCGTCTTTACGTTCATCTTACATCTTTTTATGCGAAACCAGGGTGCAAAATTAGCACAAAAAACGATGCCTTCGGCACAAAGTCCCGAAAATTCCGAAACGCGGGGCGGAAGATTCCGGGACACCCCCGAAAGCCACAGGAAAACACCTGCTAAAAAACGCCAAAATTTGCCGAAAAAAAACCGGGGATTCGTAAAAACCGAACGGCCCGACCGCCCCTTTTAAGGATGGAAGCCAAAGCTGCTTTCAATACAACACATTGTGCCTCAATAAATTGTTTGTTCTTATTTTTTTTATGGAAAACCATCTTTTCCTATTGTAAAAAGTAGTACTTTTGCACCGCTTATACAATGACATTTTTAACAAGTAAAAATATTGATCAGTAATGGCAAATCATAAGTCACAATTAAAGAGAATAAGGGAAGATCAGAAGAGAAGGCTAGTCAATCGCTACTGGGCGAAAACCATGCGTAACTCCATTAAGAAAATCCGCATTTCGCACGATGTGAACGAAGCGAAGAACAACCTGCCGAAAGTGGTCTCCCTCATTGACAAAGTCGCCAAGAAAGGTATCATTCACAAAAACAAAGCCGCCAATCTGAAATCCGGCTTGATGAAGCATATCAACAAA
Source organism: Bacteroidales bacterium (assembly GCA_017613015.1). GTDB lineage: Bacteria > Bacteroidota > Bacteroidia > Bacteroidales > WCHB1-69 > UBA1195. The sequence goes on from JAGAEQ010000007.1 coordinate 13,183, forward strand.
ATGGCGTAACCTCACTTCGAATTTTTTCATTGGTTTAAATTGTTTGGAAGCGGCTTGCTTATGCGGGCCGCTTCTTTTTTGCCTTTCCGCTTTTCCCCTCTGCGTTCGCCCTTCTCCTTTTTCCCCATCCGCGACCTTCGCAAAAACGCCTGCCGAAAGCCATGGCACAAGCCTTTTGCCGAAACCGTGCCTCGCCTGCCGAAAAAAGCCGGTGCAAAGCCTGCCTCCAACGGGTGAAAACGGGACAAAAAAAAGAGAGAACCCTTGAAGGATTCTCTCCTGGAGCGGAAAACGAGACTCGAACTCGCGACCCTAACCTTGGCAAGGTTATGCTCTACCAACTGAGCTACTTCCGCATTTTTTCGCTGTGGTGGTACCCCGGGCGGGACTTGAACCCGCAAGGCCATAATGGCCACGGGATTTTAAGTCCCGCGTGTCTACCAATTCCACCACCAAGGCAAAATCATTTTTTCAAACAACTTCGGTCGCACAAGGGCTACCCTTGCAAACCGACTGCAAAAGTACAACAAAATGCAACACAAAATCTCTTTTGGGAGAAATTTATTTTTTGTTTTATTCTTCCTGTTTTTCAATCACTTGAAAAAACAACCACCCCAAAAAATCCGCAGAAGGCCTGCCAAAACGCGCCGGGCTTTCGCATCTTTTTCCCAAACACCCACAAAAATCGGAAAAAAAGTGCGGAATACGGAAAAGGTATCTGAAAAAATTGTACTTTTGCAACCCATCAGACTGCACGTCATGGAAGATAAAGTTTACTTTAAACAATTTGACATTGAATTCGTTAAATTGCCCTTGGGTCAGCACGAGCTGACACTGGAAGTAGACAAAAGGTTCTTTGAGAAGCATACCAACGATGAAATTTCGGACGCCGAGGTGAAAGTGCGCCTGCAGGTGGAGAAGAAAGAGCATCTGATGCGTTTCCGTTTTCTCCTGCGGGGAACGGTGACACTGAAATGCGACCTCTGCTTAGAAGCCCTGCTCTTCCCTTTGGAGACCGAAGAGGATTTCATCGTGAAAATGACGCCAAAAGAGGAGGAGGCTCCGGAGGACGAGCATTGCATCCACCTTCCGGAAAAAGCCTTCAGCTTCAACGTGGAACAGCTTGTTTACGAGCTGATTTACGCTGCCATTCCCATGCGGAAGGTCCACGAGGACTATCCGGGACAGCAGTGCAATGCCTCCATGCTGAGCCTGCTTGAGGCGCACCAGCAGAAAAAAAACACCGAGTGCGACCCGCGATGGGAAGCCCTCAAAAACATAAAGTTATAGAGTCATAAACAGTTTAAAAATAGAAAGCTATGCCGAACCCAAAACGTAGACACTCAGCGATGAGAAGAGACAAAAGAAGAACTCACGATAAAGCTGTCGCCCCGCAACTGGCCACATGCAGCAATTGTGGCGCCGCCGTACAATACCACAGGGTATGTCCGGAATGCGGTTATTACAGAGGCGAACTGGCGATTGAACCCAAAACGACGGCTGAGGCATAAGTCTCCGCTATCGCAAACACTGAAAAAGGAACTGCCACAAAAGCGGTTCCTTTTTGTTTTGCCCCTTGCCGAAGCGCATAAACAAAAAAGAGGGGTTCCGTGGAATCCCTCTTTTGGCGGTGCGGACGAGGCTCGAACTCGCGACCCCATGCGTGACAGGCATGTATTCTAACCAAGCTGAACTACCGCACCGTTTTGGTCATGCAAAAGTAGCGCTTTATCCAATACGAAGCGCAAAACGAAACAACTTTTTTTTTCAAGTTAAGTTTCTGCATACCAATTCCTAATTCACCGTTTTCCCGGCAAAGCCCTCTTTTGCGCGTCCGATGCGGAGGAAAATTTGGCAGAAAACCGCCAAGGCTTGCCGCCAAGCTTCACGGTAATCCGGCACTTAGCCTTTGGCCACGGGGTCGGTCGTCAGGCCGATGCCCAATTTTTTGAAGATTTTCCGGTCCACTTCGCTCAGCATCACCGTGGCATGCACCTGACAACCATCCAATTGGGGCAGGCAAGCCAAGGCCTTTTCGCAATTTTCGTCGTGGAGGGAAAGCATGGACAGCGCGACCAATACCTCATCGGTGTGCAAACGAGGGTTGTGCCCGTGCAGCATCGTGACTTTGGTGCGCTGTATGGGTTCTATCATCTCTTGGGGAATCAGGCGGATGCTGTGGCCTATCCCGGCCAGGTGCTTGAGCGCATTCAGCAACAGGGCCGCACTGGGTCCGAGCAAGGGACTGGTGTGCGCCGTAATCAGCGTTCCGTCGGGGAGTTCAATGGCGGAAGCGTGTGAACCCTCCTTTTCCTTGCGCTCACGGGCAGCGATTGTAACGCGGCGGTCGGCGGTCGTCACTTTCAGCTGCTTCATCAGCAGGGCGATTTTATTCACCTCATTTTCACTTGATTTTCCTTGGGCAAATTCGCACAAGGCAGTGTAGTAGCGGCGGATAATCTCATCCTTGGAAGCCTGGCTGCACACCGCATCGTCGCTGATGCAGAAACCGGCCATGTTGACGCCCATGTCGGTCGGGGACTTGTAGGGGTTTTCCCCGTAAATCCCTTCGAAAATCGCATTGAGCACCGGAAAAATCTCAATGTCGCGGTTGTAGTTCACGGTCGTTTTCCCGTAAGCCTCCAAATGGAAGGGATCAATCATGTTCACGTCGTTCAAATCCGCGGTAGCCGCCTCATACGCCACATTCACAGGATGTTTGAGCGGAATGCTCCAGATGGGGAAGGTCTCGAACTTGGCATAGCCCGCCTTGACACCCCGACGATTTTCCTGATACAACTGGCTCAGGCACACGGCCATTTTTCCGCTTCCGGGGCCGGGAGCCGTCACCACCACCAAGGGACGCTGCGTCTCCACGTACTCGTTTTTGCCGAAACCCTCCGCCGAGCAAATCAAATCGACATTGGTGGGATAGCCTTCAATCAGGTAATGGTAAAACACATGGATGCCCATACGCTCCAGACGCTCCCTGTAGGCCACGGCGCTGCCCTGTCCGTTGAAATGGGTGATTACCACAGAATTCACCATCAGGCCGCAACGCAGGAACTCCTCGCGCAAACGCAGCACATCCTCGTCATAGGTGATGCCCAAGTCGCCGCGCACCTTGTTTTTCTCAATATCCACCGCACTGATGACCATCACGATTTCCGCATCGTCACGCAACTGCATCAGCATTTTCAGCTTGCTGTCCGGCTGAAAACCGGGCAACACCCGGCTGGCATGGTAGTCGTCGAAGAGCTTGCCGCCAAACTCCAGGTACAGCTTGTCTCCGAACTGCGAAATGCGCTCCTTGATATGGGCGGACTGTATCCGCACATATTTTTCGTTGTCAAATCCTGTTTTCACCATCTTCCCTTTGTTTATATTATTAAAATGTATACCCGCTCATTTTTTCACTTCCCGCACATAATGCGGCATCTCCTCCGGAAGCACGAGCGAAAGCTCCACCAAACCGGCCACTTCCCCGTTCTCATACCACGGAGTCTGGTAAATCAGCTTGCGGACTTCGCCCTTTTGGATGGTGTAGGCATGGGTGCCCCCTTCCTCCAGCAGCTGCCGGATGATTTCCTGCGAACGCGGCTGATGGCAGGGAAGCATGCTCTGCCCCACCTTGTCACCGAAGACCGCTTTGGAGGCATCGTTCATGTAAAGCAGCCTGCCCTCCTTGTCGCTGACCGTGATGCTTGCGTTAATTGTCTGAAAAACAGCTGTTGTGTCCATAGTTTCCTCCGCTTAGTCCAAGCGCTCGCAGCACGCCATGACATGCTTTTCCACCCGGGCCAGCACATCCGAAGCCTCTTCGCGCACAAAGGTGTCACCCGTAATCCGCTCATACAGTTCAATGTAGCGTTCGGATATGTGCGACACCACCTCATCGGTCATTTCGGGGACTTTCTGTCCTTCTTTTCCCTGGAAACCGTTCTCCATCAGCCATTCCCGCACAAATTCCTTGGAAAGCTGCCGCTGCGGCTCCCCGGCCTTGAAACGGGCCTCGTAGCCGTCCGCATAAAAATAGCGGGAGGAATCCGGAGTGTGAATCTCGTCAATCAGGTATATTTGGCCGTCCTTCTTGCCAAACTCATACTTGGTGTCCACCAGAATCAGCCCGTGCTTGGCCGCGATTTCGCTTCCCCGCTGGAACAAACGCCGGGTGTAATCCTCCATAATGGCGTAATCCTCTGCGGAAACCAGTCCCTGACGTATGATTTCCTCTTTGGAAATGTCCTCGTCGTGACCTTCCGCCGCCTTGGTGGTCGGTGTGATGATGGGAGCCTCGAAACGCTGGTGTTCGCGCATGCCGTCCGGAATGGGAACGCCGCAAATGCTGCGGGCTCCGGCCTTATATGTCCGCCAGGAGCTGCCGGTCAGGTAGCCCCGGATAATCATTTCCACCGGAAAAGGTTCGCACTGATGCCCCACCATGACCATGGGATCCGGCGTGGAGGTTTTCCAGTTCGGGCAAATGTCGGCCGTCAGGTCCAAAAAACGGGAGGCGATTTGGGTAAGCACCTGCCCTTTGTAAGGGATGGCGCGCGGAAGCACCACATCAAAAGCGGAAATGCGGTCGGTGGCCACCATCACCATCCATTTGTCACGGATAGTGTACACATCCCTGACCTTTCCCCGGTAAAAACGGGTCATGCCCGGCAGTTGGAACCGGGTTTCTGTAATTGTATTCATACGCTACAGGATTTTAATTTACCATTTGCTTAATAAAAAATAATTAACGCAATTTTGCGGAAATATTGTGCAAAATCAGACTTTTTTCGGAAGGGGCATCCTAATACCCCAAATCCTCTCCGACTAAAATCACCGTATAGCGGCCCGGCCGGCGGCTGTTCCGCAGAAAATGGACGCAGCTGCAAATGCTGTCCGGCGCGTTGCAGTTATGGCAATGCCCATCCTGCTTGCAAGGGGTTTGAATGTCAAAGCGTTGGGCGTTCAGCGGTGCGGCGACGCCCCTCGCCCGGACAAGCGCGGCCTCCACCGTTGGCTCCACTTTGTTCATCCCGATAATGAAAATCACTTTTTTAGGTCCCCAGGTGATGGCGGCCACACGGTTGCCGTTGCCGTCGATGTTCACAATCACGCCGTCTTCCGAAAGGGCGTTGGCCCCAGACAGGTACACATCCGCCGCAAAGGCGCGGCGGCACAAGGCCTCGGCCTCCTCCGGACTTCCGGCCAAATCCCGGTCCCAAATCTCCAGCGTGCCGCGTTCACGCAAATAGCCGGGAACCCCCATGTCACGCAAAGTCATGGAGCCGCCCCATGTCACGCTGCTTCCGTCGGCAATCAGCGAAGAGACCTTCTCCAAAGCCTGAGAGGATGTCGGGCAGTAGAACGCCTCTATGTGCCTGCGTTTCAGGTTACGGATGATTTTTTCCGCAAGCGGGGCCTTCGGTTCCCCCTGCGGCAAAGCGTCTTTTTCCATCATGGTCTGTATTTTTTAATTATGGTATATAAAAAACAGGGGCGGAAGCCTTTCCCGCCCCTGGAATCATGCGTTATGCGAAGGGGTTATTCCACCCAGGCCACAATATCGCCCTTCACGACCATGCCGCCTTGCGGCACGCAGGTGTCTATCAGCTTGCCCTCGACAGGGGACGGAATGTCCTCGTTGCCGTAATAGGCTTGCACCACGCCCATCACATCGCCGGTCTTGTAAGCTTTGCCCGGCGCGGGAGGCATGGAACCTTCGGCGAAATCGGCCTCCCACAACAGTTTGCCTGCCGCGGGCGCCAGCACCGGCGTGGCCTTGGGGTACTTTTCGCTGATGTAGGAAAGCGTCTTTTTCCCGGCATCCTCCTTGGAGACCGTCACGCTGCCACTTGCGCAAACCGCCGCCGCTTTCGCCTTTTCCAGCTCTTCGTTGAAGCGCTTTTTGGCGATGCCGGACTTGTAGTCCCGGTACTGGCGGTCGTGCATGGCCAGTTCGAAAAGCTCCTCGTCGTCCTGTCCGTACTCCCAACCGTTCTCGTCCATTTCCTTGCGGTAGCTGTCCAATGCGTCCGGGCAGGCGTCCTGCGGATTCCCCTCGTAAAATTCAATGTTCTGCTGTTTGGCCAATTCCAGAATCTCCGGAGCCAGCGGGCCGGGCAGGCGACCGCTCTTTCCGGCAATCATGTTCCAGCTGTCCTTGTCAATTTTGGAGAAGCGCGGCTCCTCGTTGGCCATGCAGTAGATGTTCATCAGCGCGATGTTCTTGCAGTACTGGCTGAAAGGCGTGACCAAAGGAGGATAGCCCAGTTTCGGCCAAACGTACTCCACTTCCTGGAACAGCTGCACCAACAGCTCGTCCAAGGAGACCTCCGGTTTGCCGTGCTTTTTGAGCGCCATGTTGATGGCGCCGTGCATGCCCGTCAAATCGGACATCATGGAGCCCATCATGCCACCGGGAAGACCACAGCCAACTAACAAAGAGGTGCTTATCTTATTTTTCGGATTGATGAAGTAGCCTAAGAAGTCATCCATGAAGGACTGGGTCATGCGACGCGCCTCCATGTAGGCGTTCATGTTAATGTCCTTCACCTGGAAACCGGCATCCTTCAGCATGGCCTGCACGGTAATCACATCCGGATGCACCATGCCCCAGGAAAGGGGTTCCATGGCCACGTCAATCACATCGGCGCCGGCTTTGGCCACTTCCAACGTGGAAGCCACGGAGAAACCCGGACCGGAATGTCCGTGGTACTGCACCACAATGTGCGGGTATTTCGTCTTGATTTCATGCACCAAACGACCCAACGTCACCGGACGGCCCACACCGGCCATGTCCTTCAGGGCGATTTCATCGGCGCCGAACTCCACCAATTTGTCCACAATGCCCATGTAGTATTCCACCGTGTGGATTTCCGAATGGGTGATGCTCAAAGCCGCCTGGGAAATCATCCCGGCCTCCTTGGCGTATTTCACGGAAAGCTCCAGGTTGCGCACGTCGTTCAATCCGCAGAAGGAACGCATAATGTCCACGCCCTGCGCCTTTTTCACTTTCGGCATCAGACGGCGCACATCTGCCGGAACCGGATACATCCGCAAACCGTTCAAGGCCCTTTCCAGCATGTGGGTCTGTATGCCCGCCTCGTTGAAAGGCTTCGTCCATTCACGGACCGCCTTGTTGGGGTTCTCCCCGTAAAGCAGGTTCACCTGCTCAAAGGCTCCGCCGTTGGTTTCTATGCGGGAAAAACAACCCATGTCCACAATCACGGGAGCTATCTGCTTCAATTGGTCTACCCGGGGCACATATTTTCCGGAGGACTGCCACATGTCCCGATACACCAGACTTAATTTAATCTCTCTTGCCATTTTTCTGATATAGAATATGTAAAAAACTTCTCCGCCTAATTTAGACGAAACGCAAAAGTACTTATTATTTCTATAGGAAAATCATGTCCGCGACGCTTTTTTTCAACAGCGTCCGGAGCAAAAAAACGTAAGAAAACGAGGGTGGCTACTCCCGCCAATAGTCCGCATCGGCGATATGCAGCGCGTCCGGGTCGAAGTGGGGGTCCTTCCCCTTTTTCCGCTGGCGCTCATAGTCTTTCAGCGAACGCAAGGCCTTGGGAGACAAGAGAAGAATAGCCACAATGTTAATCCATGCCATGGCACCCACCCCAATGTCGCCCAAGGTCCAGACGATGCCGGAACCGGCCAAGGAACCGCAGAACACCGCCGTGACAGTGCCCGCACGCAGCAGCCAGACAACGATTTTCTCGCTGCGGTCGTCGCCGAACAGCCTGTCGGCTTGCTCCAAGGCCGCCTCGAGCTCCGGATGGTGCAGCAGACGGCGGCGGCGGAAACGGTTGAAAAGGTAGACCAAGTTGGTCTCGGCATAGTAATAATACGCCATGATGGTAGTGAACGCAAAGAAAAAGAGGGCGATGGAGACCACCATGTCACCCGTGTGCGGCCCAATAACGCTGCCAATGGCGCCGGTGGTGTAAAACACGCCCGGCTCCCCTTCCGGCGCGTTGGGGTTTTGCTGCAAATAGGTGACCACGGCCCCTTCGGGGGTGTGCGCCACGGAACCGATGATGTTGTAGGTGCGGCAGGCAAGTATCATCAAAGCGGTGGCGGTGCAGACAAGCAAGGTGTCAATGTATACCGAAAACGCCTGTACAAGACCTTGTTTCACAGGGTGGTCCACCTTGGCCGCCGCCGCCACAATGGGACCTGTGCCCTGCCCGGCCTCGTTGCTGTAAATGCCCCGTTTCACGCCCCAGGCAATGGTAGTGCCCAACACGGCGCCGCCCACCTCCTGAATGCCCACGGCACCGCGAAGCATTTCCATAAACACCCCGGGAACCATGCGGTAGTTGACCGCAATCACCACCAAGGCGAGCAGAATGTATAGCAACGCCATAAACGGGGCCACAATCTGCGCCACATTGGCGATGCGCTTCACGCCGCCCATAATCACCAGCGCGATGAGGACGGCCACTAACAGACCAATGACCCACACCTCCACGCCGAAGGACTGCGCACAGGAAAGGGCGATGCCATTGCATTGCACCGGCGGCAGGAAAATCCCGCAAGCCAAAGCCGCAAGCACCGCGAAAAGCGCACCGAAAAAAGGACTGTGCAAGCCTTTTTCAATGTAATAGGCCGGTCCGCCCCGGAACTGCCCGTGATGGTTTTCCTTGTATATCTGCGCCAGCGTCGCTTCCGCGAAGGCGCTGCCCGCACCGAAAAAAGCGATGATCCACATCCACACAATGGCGCCCGGCCCGCCGAAACCTATGGCCGTGGCCACTCCGACGATGTTTCCCGTGCCCACACGTCCCGACAAGGCCATGGCAAAGGCCTGAAACGAAGAAATGCCCACCTTTTTCTTGTCCTTGCCCGCACTGCCGAACAGCAGCCGGAACATTTCACCGAAACGCCTCAGCTGCACAAAGCGCGTCCCTATGGAGAAATACAGTCCCGCCGCGAGACACACACCGACCAACACAGGGCTCCACACCCATCCGTTTACGGTTTCTATCGTCGTTGTCACCCAATTTCCCATCTGCACATCCATTGAAAGTCAAAATGCAAATATCCACAAAATCTGAATACAATCCGGAGCCGCCCGCAATTTTCGGAAGCCGCGAAAAGTTTCGTCAAATTTGCAGGCATTTTGCACAAAGGGGTATTGATATTTTCACTATCTTTGCGCATTCTATAATCAAAAACAGATACTCACCAAACGTATTACAAAATGAAAATACTGGTTTTAAATTGCGGCAGCTCTTCCATCAAATACCAACTGGTGGACATGGCCAACAATGCCGAAGTGATGGCGAAAGGCCTCTTGGAGCGCATCGGACTTGAAATGGGGGAATTCACCCATAAGTATCACGGGGAAAAACACTACGAACAGCTTCCCATTCCCGACCATACGGCGGGCATCAAAATAGTGCTGAACGCACTGGTCGATCCCAAAATGGGAGTCATCAAGGACTTCAAGGAAATCGGCGCGGTCGGCAACCGCGTGGCCCACGGCGGCGAGTCGTTTGACCACAGCGTGCTGGTGACCGACGAGGTCATAGCGAAAATCAAGGCCCTCACCCACCTTGCCCCGCTGCACACGCCCGGCAACTTGGCCGGTATCTACGCCATGCGCGAGGTGCTGCCCGACGTGCCGCAGGCCGTCGTGTTCGACACCGCTTTCCATAGCACGCTGCCTCCCAAATCCTTCCTCTATGGCGTGCCTTACGAGTACTACGAGAAATACGGCGTGCGCCGCTATGGCTTCCACGGCACCAGCCACAAATTTGTGGCCGAAAAAGCCGCCAAAATGATAGGCCGCGACTGGAAAGAGCTGAAAATCATCAGCTGCCACCTCGGTAGCGGAGCTTCCATCTGCGCCATCGACCACGGCAAATCGTTCGACACCACCATGGGCATGACCCCGCTGGAAGGACTGATCATGGGTTCGCGCCCCGGCGATGTGGACCCCGGTGTCATTGAGTTCATCATCAAGAAAGAGATTGTTGAAAACGGCAAGGACTGGAAGGACATCACCGCCACCCTGAACAAAAAGAGCGGCTTGGTGGGCATCAGCGGCGGCAAGCAGGACATGCGCGACATCCGCGCGGGACGCGATGCCGGAGACGAACGCTGCACCTACGCTTTTGACATGTTCGCCCAGCGCGTGAAACGCTACATCGGCGG
>JAGAEQ010000008.1 GCA_017613015.1 Bacteroidales bacterium
GCCGCCGGTTGCGGCCGGTGAAACGAATGCCCTGAACGGCGGGCGAAAGAAGCCGACCAAACACGGCAAAGTAAGTTCCGGCCGCTTCCCCTTCAATGCCACGCAATTCATCCAGGTCTTTCGTTTTGGGCAGACGCCGCAGTGATTGCCCCAGTGTATCGCAGGCTTGTGACAGAGCTCCGTCTGAATGATCTTCGGGATGTTCCCGCAGTGTGCGCTGCAACACGGTTCGGCAATTGGTGATTTTACCGGTGATAAAGGCACGGGCCAAAGCAAGGGCCTTATCCGGATCATCTGACTGCCGGTACTGCTCGCGCCGGAGCAGCACGTTGCCGCTGGTCGGCCCCTGCATGGCAGCCATGAAACGGCCATGCTCCGAATACCAGGTCACGGTCACGCCGTTTTTCGCGCAGTGGTCCAGCAAAAAGGGACTGCACATTACCCTGCCGAAGCAAGCCAGCGCGCTCAGTGTGTGGATGGGAATTCTGCCCAATTCCTTCCCATCCACCTGTAGGCGCACGCACTCGCCGTCCTTGGACAGCCAAGCATCTTGAGTGGTGACGAACAGTGTGTTGAGATGGCGTTTCATGGCGCTTCCTCCGCTGTATCTGCCGGGTTCCACAAGCTTTGCAAATAGCGGTTTGCCCGTTTTGCCGCTTTGGCACCTTCCAACAGATCTGGCATGCATATCTCAACCAACGAACAAGACTTGCAGTGGGGACATTTCTCCGGCGGGGGAGTCCGTCCGCTGGCGAACAGTTCGTGTGTTGCCCGTGCGATGGCTACTGTTTTATCGCGCAGCGCGGCATCCAGTGCAATCTCGCGTCTGTGGTGTTGTGCGCCGTAGTATATGGCCGCCTCGGTCAGTTTGACGCCCAGCATTTCCTCCAAACAGATGGCTTGGGCGCAGACCTGCACAGCGTCCGCCTCGGCGTGGTTTTTAGGCGCGCCTTTTTTATATTCCACTGGAAAAGGCGTCCATACATTGCCCTCCCGGTGAAATTCCACCACGTCAGCCATGCCACTCACGCCCAAGAGCCGTGAACTCAAAGGCAAATCCGTCACGATGCGCACCCCATCGCGCGTGCGGGAATTTCCGCTGTGCGCTGTCTCATGCATGACTCGCCCCTCGGCAGTATGCGCATTTTCCATCCAGACCTGCTCCAGATGGATAAACGCGCATTGCCGAGGACAGAAGTCATAATGCTGCAACGCGGACAGGGGGATGAAGTCGGACTCGTCCATCTTTTTTACAGTTTTTCGATGAGTTTGACGCCGCTCAAACCTTTGTCGTCTATGTTTACGTCGTAGTCGTCAAAAGAGCGGGGCACAGCCACGTTGTCTTTTTTGCTGATTTGTACCCGGGTAAAGAGTTTATGAGCATGCTCGTTGCCCAAGGCGGAATCATGTTTGAACACAATCAGTTTTTGAGTGGCCATCATGCCCCGAGCGGCGGAACGATCGTGTTCAAACATGTTGATTAATGCCTCCCAAAGCAATTTCAAGTCGTCCTCGTCAAAGCCGGTTTGATGGGCCAGTGCTGGCGAAATGAAGCCCTTGGCCACGTAAAGACCATAGGGCACAGTGTTCTTGCGCCCCATGGTACGGTTGTCACCGCCCTGTTTTTCAGCCTCCGCTTCTGTAGCCACGGCCATACGGGTGATGGAGTGCTCCAATGTTACGATGGGATCTACAGAACGGGCGAAAGTCAACTGCACTGGACCGCGTACCTGACCTGCGTTTGCACCGGTAGACATGACCGCACCAAAAGTGCGGATATCAAAATAATCCTGGCACATCTTATTGCGAGCTTTTTGCACTTCGCTGCCTTGTCCCTGCCCTTCCTTGTTACGCTTCTTTCCATCGGCTGGATCCTGTGGGGCCTGAGTCAAGTCAATTCCCATATCTGCATAGGCTTTATCAATGCGGGCATTCAAAATCCCCTTCTCTTTCACGAAGATGTCATAGCCTTCTTCCTCACCCTTCGTTAGTTGCACATAGTTGCGCACTTTGCGCTTCAGGCAAACATCCGTGACCAGTCCTTCGCCGGTTTCAGCATCCACCCTAGGCAGGTTCCCCGCATCTGGGTCGCCGTTGGGGTTGCCGTCTTGCACATCGAAAACAAGCAGGAAATCATAGCGGTTGTTCAGTTCTGCACTCATGATGGCCTCCTTTCAGGCTTGGCTGGTTTTGGTTTGTTCAGCTTTTTCCGGTTTAGTGGTGAAAAAGTCCTGGCGCTGGTGGTAATAGCCGATGGCAAAACGGCCTTGGTCGTCCAGTGGCAGTTGCGCGGGAAAAGTTTGAAATCCATCGACAATTTCTCCGATTAGTTTCTCAAAATTTTTCCTTCGTCCGGAGTTTTCCAGTTTGGCAAGGTGATGGTTCTTCAGACGCATAAGGTTGGGGAACACGGTCTGCGGCGTAGATGAAGCTGCGGCATAAAAACGGTCGCGGATGGTGGCGTTGATGCCCGGATTCGCTTCTTCCTGGATTTTTTCCAGCGTCGCAAAAAGACGTCCAAGACGGTAGCCGATGTTAAGGTCTTCTCTGTCGAGACTCACGGCAAGACTCCTTTTCTGATTGGGGTTATTGAAACGCAGTTTGCGGTTGAGACAGCCTTTTATGAGTTTGGCACGGGCGTAACTGACTTCCCGTTCGGCCTTGATGCGCAGGATGGTTGCCTGTAACAGGGATTCGGGGAAAGGCAGCCCCTCCAGAATGGCGCGCATGAAGTTGCCGGCCAGATTCGGGGCGATGTTTTCCGACTTGCCTTGTACTGCGGTGGCGACCAGAAGACGCCACAAGGAGAGATGATCTTGGTCTTTGGGACCATGGGTTATTTCCAGATCGTGAAAATATTCGGCAAAACGCCGGGCCAGTTCCGCCACGGTGCCCGCGTGCCAGAAACGGATGGCGATGCGCGCGGAGTTAGGCGAAAGCCCCAGCACGAAAAATCGGGCCGATTCGTCATCGTCGGCAAACGAGCCGCTCTCCACAGATTGCAGCAGAGCTGCGACATGGTTTGTCAGCGCATCGGGATTGTCCTTGGGAGGTTCCTCGAAAAAACTTGCTATGTCGTTTTCAAAGTCGCAAGGCCGGTCCGCCCAAAACACGGTGGTGGCATCACCCACCCGCAACTTTTGGCTCGAATCTTTGCCAAGCAGGGTGTTGAGGGCAGTGGTATAGGCAAAGGTGGCGGATTTGCCTACGGGCGCATTTTCACCTTGTTCCTTGCCATACGAGCAAGCTGCCGGAAAATTGAAAGAGACTATATTGCCGCCGGTCGTGTTTGTTCCTTGTACGCCCTTAATGGCGGGATGCAACGCAGCTATGGCCTCGTTGCTACCAGAGACGAGGCAAACACCCTGTTTTTCCTTCGTTCCAGCTGTTCCCCTGTTGTCCACCAATGCCCGCACAGCTGGGTCCATGAAGACGATTAGAGCATGACCGGCAAACTTGAACGAAACAAAAGCGCAACTCTCTTTAGCTTCCTTCCATGCAGGAAAACGGGAGAGACTTTCATCAAGATTCGGTTGGGTGAGGAATCGTAAAACCGTGCTGATGGCAGGCACGTCGGCATAGGGTTCCAGTTCTGCACGAAAGGAGGCAAACTGTTGGGCTACTCTAGCCTGTTTGCCCTTGCAAACCGTGCCGGTAACGTATTCTACATTGTCCCAGAGAAAATTAGCCGCAATGCCGGAGGAGCGTTTGATCTCCTGTGCAACGAGAAAGATTTTCGCCCGTTTCTTCTTGCCAACCATTTCCCGGGTGTCTTCCACATTTACCACGTTGCCAGTCTGATCAAGCACAATCAGAAAAGGCAGTTCCTTGGCAATCCAACCAGGGGGCGCAATACCTGACTCCACGTCGGCGGATTTGCGATCGTAGTAGTCTTTCAATGCCTGCAAGATCATCTGAACACCTCCGAGGAATCAGGAGCAGGCACCACAATCACGCCCGCTCGCATCTGAGGCCGATAGAACATGGGTTTAATATCGTTGGGATTGGAATAGTCCATGTCGTAGAGCATGAAACCCAAATCCCGGTTTTCGGGAATGGGTGCGGACTTGTTATTCAAAGATTTAACCAGGTGGATTTCGGAACAAGCGAACTCCCGGCAGCCCAAATAAGGCTGCGTGAAGTGCTGTCCCTTGGAAGCGCGGCGCTCGAACATCGCCGCGTATTTGGCTTCCTTTTCGTCAGGCCGTATTGTAACCGCTTCTGCTTGGCGGTATAGATCATCCTCTTCCTTGTCGGTCAACCAATCCGGCACGGGATTGCGGATTTTGGTTCGTTGCTCCGGCGGAATAAAGACGAACTCCGCGTACAGCCGGTATTTCACGTCGCGCAGCAGAAGTCCGGCCCGTTGCTGACGATTGTCTTCGATAAGAATACCGTCGCTACCGGGTGAGGCGATTTTTGCCACTTCATTGCGACGGATGGAGGTCCAGCGGATGGGATTGAGCACCTCGATTTTCGTGATACGCCAGCTAATAGCGGGTTTCCATAAAATGGCGTCGAAAATCGCCCGGGCGGCCGAGGGCGTGATAACATCATAGCTCACGCGCTCGACTTTCATCTCTGGACGGGTAAAGCAGGCAAAGTCTCCTGCAACTTCCAAACAGAAACCTTTCATGGATTCTTCTCCTTCACGTCAAAAAAGCAACTCGTCCGGTTCCAACGATTCACGTTCCATCTCCAGTCCGAATATTTCGTCATACAGCGAGGGCATAGTTTGTATGTAAATGCCAGAACCTGTGAACGGTAACTCCTCGAGCAATCCCCATTTCAGCAGGTTCGGCAACCAATTCTTGAATATGTTCACTGTATAGCGTTGCAGATGGCGCATAATGTCACGCTTTGGCCCCGCCGCACGTAGCGCTTCGATACACTTACCGCTTTCGCCGTAACGCACGATGACAGGAACACTATTGTCTTCAATCATTTGAAAAGCCGCAGCTGCTTCACGAAACTGAAACTCAAAATTTGCGTAATCCTTCATAAGCCAATCTTGGAAGCGTTTTTTGCCGTCATCGTTTTGAGCCTGATAAAAGGCCATGAAAAAGCGGGGATAACTTTCCGGGTCGTCGGGCAGGGGTGGGTTCTCGGAAGCCAGCAACTCAGTATAGACATCTTCGGCTTTGCGCAACGTTCCAGATGGTGAAGGTTTGGGCGGTATAAAGACCACCACTTTGCCCGGTGTTTCGCTTCGGCCCTCACGATTGCATCGCCCCGCTGCCTGGGCGATGGAAGCCAAACCTGTAAATGCGCGATAGACCACCGGAAAGTCAATATCCACGCCTGCCTCCACCAGTTGCGTGCTGACCACCCGCACCGGTGCTCCGGCAACTAGGCGTTCCTTGATAGCTGCAATCTTGCGCGAGCGGTGCTCGCCGCAGAGCAGGGTGGACAGATAAATGGTGTCTTCCCCCACCAACTGTGCCAGTTCTTTGGCGTCACGCCGGGTATTGACCACGCAGAGAACCTGGGAATAGTGCCGCAACTTATCCGCGATTTCCTCCCATGTGGAGTACTTGTTCAGATCTGCGGGCAGGATGATGTTTGTTCGTTTCAACCGGGCATAAAGTGCCTGCGGATCTGGAATAATTTCGTGAACTGACACATCCGCCAGTGGCCCGCTGGTCGCCAAGGCGGGCTGGGTTGCGGTGGAAAGTACAATGGAAACGCGGTAATGCCTGATCAATTGCGCTAATGCCTCAGTACAGGGCCAGAGCAAATGGGGCGGCAACAGTTGTGCCTCGTCCAAAATAACAACGCTTTCCGCGATATTGTGCAATTTGCGACAGCGCGAAGAACGGCAGGCGTACAGGGACTCGAAAAACTGCACCGTGGTGGTGACGATGACGGGCGCGTCCCAGTTTTCGGCGGCCAAGTTCGATTGCTGGGTTTCCTTGTCCGGGGCGAGGTTCGAATGATGCTCCACCACATTGTCCGCGCCCAGAAAGTCCCGTAACACATTAGCGGTTTGTTCGATGATGGAGGTGTAAGGGATGACGTAAATAACTCGTTTTAGCCCGTGTTTCAGGGCGTGGTGCAGGGCGAAGGCCGTGCCAGAGAGAGTCTTTCCGCCGCCAGTCGGTACTGTGAGGGAGAATAACCCCGGCGGCAGCTTGGCCGCTTCCTCGCAGTTTGCGCGGATTTCCGCTCGAATGTGGTTCACTGCAGTTGCGGGAGCGTTGTGTTCCTTTTCGTCCAGTTTGGCAAAAAAGATGGGGGCCAGCTCTGCAAGCGGGGGATACCCTCCGCGAATTACCGCCTTTTCCAATGACATGAAAGATTCAGTATCTAAAAAGTCTGCATCTACCAGACAGGAGAAGAGCATCCGTATCCAGAAGCTGATATCGCTAGGTTTGAATTTCCAAGGTGGTGCGGGTTTCCAGTTTGCCCACCTGGCTTCATGATTTCGCAACCATTCCGCTACAGCCGGTTCATTTAAAACACCTTTTTCAGCCTCCAGTCGTACCTGTAGCGCACCGTTTGGCGTGACGCCGCCTGCCCAGTCTGGCAGCCCCGCATGGTGTCCGGCAATGCAGTAGGCCAAAATGCGCCCAATCTTGCCGAACTTTGCGACAGCCCAAGAGGCCCCACTCCGGAATGTGAATGGTCGGACCCGTCATAGGACGCATCTAACAGGCCGTTGGCATGTTTCAGATACTTTTGAAAAGACTCGCGCGCCTTACCGACATCGTGTTTATTGCCTAATTGCTCACCCCAAGGGCCGGAGCCGAAAGCAATGGCAGAGTCCCGAGTCAGTTCGGCGCACTTTTCGAGATGAGCGGCCAAGGTTTGCCACTGCTTTTCGGGCTGATCGGGTAGGGAATGAGCGTAAAGTTGTTTGGGAGAAAGCTGGTTGGGCGTCATGAGATTTCTCCTTGTGTCTTATTGAGGGAAAAGGGACGAGATGACAGATACGACGAGGCAGTTATCGTGTCTAAAAAGGCTATATCATCCCGTCCTTGTCAATACATAATTTTACCACACTAGAAAGTCAACTGTTTTATCCACGCCTCCAACAAGGAGGCGACTTAAATCGCATAATATTTCCTCACTAGTTTCAATCCACGTCCCAAGCGAGACGACGTCCGCTCCCAGCACTGTATCAACTTGGTCCTATATTTGTCATGAACAAAGTTGTGTCTCCCCATTGCCACCGAGACTCTCAATACTTCTCTGCGAGAGAAAAGCAAACGTCTAAACTTTGATTTTTTTAGAAGGTCGCTTTACAAGGTGATACTGGATGTGAAACAGGCGTCCGGCCGGACGCTCCACCCATCGTTTCCAGACAGCAGTGAGGGAAAGGAGAAAAAACGGAAAGGCCAGCTTTCGCAGGCCTTTTTCATGATATGCGGGGGAAGAGACGGGGTCCTGTACTTCTTTAAAAAGCGTTGCCTCCTCCCATTGTCTGAAAAATCATCAGCACCGTCAGCGTGGCAGTCATCC